>JAIOHN010000794.1 GCA_019912985.1 Anaerolineae bacterium
GATATGGCTGCCGTGGCTGCCTGCGGCGCTCAATCAGGTCGCAAATTTACGGCGCGCAGAACTCATTGGCGGCAATGAACGCGGCGTAGTCGGTGCTGGCACGACCACTGTGCCGACCTCATGGCAAGCTGTGCTCGAACTGGCACAGATCGCGACCAATGGCCTGCTGTGGTTGTATCTGCCGATTGTGATCGTGGGTGTGATTTTGCTATGGCGGCGGACCAACTACCGGCTGGCACTTGCCTGGGCTGTGGGCGCGCCAGCACTGTCCTTTTTGATCAACACCGTCGCTGCAGTCTATACACCACGCTATGTATTGTATATGGTAGTAGGGGTAGCGGTCGTAGTCGGGGCGTCGTTGGCCGCCCTGCCGATACGCCGGGCGCGCTGGCCGCTGCTGCTGGGGCTGGCGGCGGTGAGCTTATGGGTGGTGCCAGGGCAATTCCCTGATCGGACGCCATATCGTGACCTGTATCGCAAGGTAAATGCCGCTGTCCAGCCGGGTGATGTGATCCTCTTTGATCATGCGGATGCCGAAAGCCGGTTTACCGTCTGGCAAATCCGTGAGTATTTGAACCGGGCCTTGTGGCGGAACCGGCTCGACACTGTGGAGGAAGCACTTGCGTATCCACGTGTCTGGTTTGTCACCCAAGATTGGTTTGATCCAGACGTACAGGCGGATTTCCATGCGATTGAATCCAGCCATCCGTTGCAGCTGGTGATTGGTGATTGCACGAGTGACTGGTGCTATCTGATTCAGCTTCTGGAAGCCCCAGAACAGCCCTGACCAATATTCGATTTAAAGATGAATCATTCCTAAATTGGTTTTACTTGGGCTGATGCAGTTACGTTACCATTACATTGAATTGACCTAGTTAACTAATATTATCAGGGTTTGCATGGCCTCAGAATTCGTCGCACGGACTTATAAGACAAACCATTCCAGTCCAATTCGTTTCGTTCTCTCGCATATCAGTCGTCATCCAATCTTTGCAGTCCTGCTGGTCGCGGGTGCTTTTGGGAATGCCGCGCTCAATGCTGTGGTGCCATCCTTGATTGGTGATGCGTTCAATGCGGTGATTGACACGGGTGATCTGAGTGTGGTTGGCACAGCAGTGATGTTGATTGTCCTTTCGCAGACTGCTCGTGCGTTTGTCCAATTTGCTCGCAATGCCAGTGCCGAGGTCTACGGCCAGCGCATTGAGCGTGATGTACGGGATGAATTATATGCCAGCCTGTTGGGCAAAAGCATGTCCTTTCATGATATGCTGCCTGTGGGTGAGATCATGGCCCGTGTGACCAATGACGTGCGCGAGATGAACCTCATGATGACCCCTGGCGTCAACATCCTTGTCGGTTCCAGTATGTTCCTCATCATGCCTGTGATTGCTGCACCGCTCATTTATCCGCAGTTGATCCTCGTACCACTGATTTTTGTGCTGTTGCAGGTGGTGATCCAGTATCGTTTTATCCGGTCGCTGCACCCTATCGCACAGGAAGTACGCGCCAGCTTTGGACGCATGAACGCCCGTCTTGCCGAGTCGCTGGATGGCTTGCAGGTGGTCAAAGGCGCGGCCCAGGAAGAGCAGGAAACGACCTACTTTAGCTCGTTGGTCGATACAGTGCGGGATCGCTTTATCGCCCAGGGCGAGCTGGAAGCGCGTTATCTGGCGAACCTGACCTTTCCGCTGGCAGTGGTGGGCGCATTAGTGCATGGTGTGCTCCTCTACCAGCAAGGTATTCTCAACACCGGCCAGGTGGTTTCGTTTGTATCGCTGATGTACCTGTTCACGTTTCCGGTGTTTTCGACGCTGTTCTCGCTGCCGCGCATCGCGCTGGGCTATGCCAGCGCCAGCCGTATTCTGAATATCATCAACACCGAAACTGCTCTCAACCAGAACGAGAGCGGTTATGACGCGCCAATCAAGGGCGAGATCACGTTTGACAATGTGAGCTTCGGCTACACGCCGGAGAAAGAAATCCTGAAAAATATCACGTTTACCGTAAAGCCGGGGCAAACCGTCGCCGTTGTCGGGCAGACCGGCTCGGGCAAAACAACCGTCACCAAGCTTATCAACCGTACTTATGATGTGACCTCAGGGCGGGTGCTGGTCGATGGCGTGGATGTGCGCGATTGGAACATGGCCGCGCTGCGCTCCCAGATCAGCATTATCGAGCAGGATATTTTCCTGTTCAGCCGGTCGATCGCGGATAACATCCGCTTTGGCAATCAGGAAGCCACGCCGGAAGAAATTGAAGACGCCGCGCGAAAAGCTCAGGCGCATGAATTTATCCTCTCGTTTAACGAGGGCTATGACACCGTAATCGGTCAGCGCGGGGCGACCCTCAGCGGCGGCCAGCGGCAGCGGCTGGCGATCGCCCGTGCTTTCGAGACTAATCCGCCGATCCTGATTCTGGATGACAGCACCAGCGCCATCGACAGCGCCACTGAAGATCTTATCCAGCAGGCGATCTGGTCTGCCTCCCAGGGCCGCACGACTATTCTGATCACTCACCGGCTTTCGCAAATTCGTTGGGCCGATCACATTGTGGTGCTGCGTCAGGGCCAGATTGTGGCGCAGGGTGCACACGAAGACCTGTTACGGACATCCGATGCTTATCGTCGCATTTTCGCGCGTTACGAATCCACTGAACAGGCACGCAATCACGAGGTTACGGAGGGCTAATACATGGGGATGATGCGTGGACTTGACGCCGATAAGTATGATCGCCAGTACAGCGATAAATATCTGATCAGGCGAATCGCCAATTATTTTGGGAAGTATCGCAGGCAGGTCATTGGTATTCTGTTTGCTTTTGGCTTGCTGGCAGTGGTGGCAGCGCTGCGGCCTGTGCTGGTAGCTGCTGCGGTCGCGGGGCTGGCGGAGCAGGATTCCGGGGTGACGCTCAAGTGGATTGTGATCGTGCTGGTCATTGCTGCCGCGACCGAATATGGCATGAACTGGATGCGCCGTCGTCTGCTGACACGGGTGCTTGGCAACGTGGTCGCGCAGTTACGTAAGGACGCTTTTGAAGCGGCGGTTGCCCGCGATCTGGCGTTCTATGACGAGAACAAATCCGGCAAGATTGTTAGCCGCATTACAGGTGATACCCAGGAATTTGGCGATGTGGTCCTCGTCAGCAGTGATGTGATCAGCCAGTTTATGCAAGTGTTCATCTTGCTGGCAGTCATGCTCAGCCAATCATGGGTGCTGACGCTGATTTTGCTGGCAACCACGCCGATGGTCATGATTGCCGGGCTGGCGTTTCGCCGTCTGGCGCGCTATGTCACCCGCCAGGGCGCGCGCGCGATGGCAAATGTCAACGACATCATTCAGGAAACCGTGACGGGCATCAGCGTGGCGAAGAACTTCCGCCGCGAGGCGATGATTTATGATGAGTTTGTCGACATCAATACCCAGTCTTACCGCATCAATCTGCGACGCGGCTTTGTGCTGGCGTTGATCTTTCCCTCGTTGAGCATCCTATCGGGTATTGCTACTGGCGTGATTGTTTACTTTGGCGCGCAGCTGGCGGTGGTAGGGACAGTCAGTATTGGCGGGTGGTTCCTGTTTGTGCAGGGAGTTGATCGTTTCTGGTTTCCCTTCATGAATCTGGCCTCGTTTTGGAGCCAGTTCCAGCAAGGGCTGAGCGCGACGGAGCGTGTGTTTGCGCTGATTGATGCCGATAACACCATCCAGCAGACGGACCACCGCGCGCCTGGCAAGCTCACCGGGCATGTGGT
This sequence comes from Anaerolineae bacterium, assembly GCA_019912985.1. Lineage (GTDB taxonomy): Bacteria > Chloroflexota > Anaerolineae > Aggregatilineales > Phototrophicaceae > JAIOHN01. The sequence continues at coordinate 3,746 of JAIOHN010000794.1, forward strand.
GTTCGATGACGTCACCTTTGGCTACAAAGCCGATGAAATGGTGTTGAAGAACTTTAACCTGGAAATCCAGCCAGGGGAGAGCATCGCGTTTGTCGGGCATACGGGCGCGGGGAAAAGTACCATCGCCAAGCTCATCACCCGCTTTTATGAATTCCAGGGTGGGCAAATTCTGGTGGATGGGCAGGATATTCGCTCGTTCGATCTTCAGGCATATCGCAGCCAGCTTGGGATTGTGCCGCAAGCGCCGTTCCTGTTTAGCGGGACGATTATCGAGAACATCCGCTACAGCAAGCCAGAAGCGACCGATGCTGAGATTGAGGAAATCGCCTACAGCATCGGTGATGGCGAGTGGCTGGATACACTGCCCGACGGCCTGCACAGTGATGTCGGGGAACGTGGCGCACGCCTGAGTATGGGCCAGCGCCAGCTGGTGAGTCTGCTGCGGGTGCTGTTGCAAAAACCGGCGATCTTCATCCTCGATGAAGCGACGGCCAGCATTGATCCCTTTACCGAGATGCAGATTCAAGAAGCGCTGGATATGATCCTGGCGCGGTCTTCCTCGATTCTGATCGCGCACCGGCTGAGCACGGTTCGCAGTGCGGATCGAATCATCGTGCTGCGTGAGGGCGAGATTATCGAAGAAGGCAATCACGAGGCGTTGATGGCACAGGGTGGACATTATGCCGAGTTGTATAACACCTACTTCCGCCACCAATCGCTGGATTACATCGAAAACGCGCGTGATATGTTCAAAGAGAAAGCCGCCGGGGATTAAGCTCACTAAGAACGGGTAGGCCCACAATAAAGTCCATATCCAAGCTAAAATCATGCTTATAAGCTCAACCATGCTGTGCTGCCTGAACGGGGACTATCTTTGATGGATGGCAGCGTGTAAATTTGAGAGGTGTATCGGTCTACACGTGGAGGCCTCATGACCCGAAAAGTCTTTGTCAGCGGATGTTTTGACCTGCTTCACAGCGGACATGTGGCATTTCTGGAGCAGGCAGCGACTTATGGGGATCTCTATGTCGCGCTTGGCTCTGACCAGACGGTGTACGAGCTGAAAGGGCGGGTGCCGATCAACAGCGAGGATGAACGGCGCTATATGGTGCAGTCGCTGGCCTGTGTAAAAGAGGCCTTTGTCTCTGCCGGGTCGGGGATGCTCGACTTCGAAGGGGAATTGACCGCGCTGCAACCGGATGTCTTTATCGTCAACGAAGATGGCAACATCCCGCAAAAAGAAGGGCTGTGCCGCCGCCTCAGTGTGGACTACGTCGTTCTCCAACGCGAACCATTTGCCGATCTGCCAGCACGCTCCACAACCGATTTGCGTACGGTCGATCTGATGCCCTATCGCATTGACCTGGCGGGCGGCTGGCTTGACCAACCGTTTGTCTCGAAACTTCATCCTGGCCCGGTGCTGACGATTTCGCTGGAACCGACCGTGAATTTCAACGAACGCAGCGGCATGGCGACCAGCACCCGCAACAGCGCGCTTGATTTGTGGGGGCCGCGTTTGCCTGCTGGTGATCCTGAAAAGCTGGCGAAAGTCCTGTTCGCTTATGATAATCCGCCGGGGACGGTGCAGGTTTCCGGCTCGCAGGATGCGATCGGCATCGCCATGCCAGGGTTGAACCGCGCCTATTATGACGGTGAGTATTGGCCGACCTGTATCGAGACGGGGCATGATGAGCTGGCGCTGCAAATGATCGAGGACTCGCTGTATCTCATTCCGCTCGGCCCACGTGAATCAGGCTACAATCCGCTGCGGATACGAAATATCACCCGCGACAGTGCAAAGGCCCTGGCGGATGCCACCGAAAGCTGCTGGCAGGCGATCCTGCGGCATGATCTGCCTGGTTTTGGTCACGCGCTGCGCGAGTCATTCGAGGCGCAGGTCGCGATGTTCCCCGATATGGCGAACCAGACGGTCGATGACCTGATTGACCGCTATCGCGATCAGGCGCTGGGCTGGAAACTCTCCGGCGCGGGTGGGGGCGGCTACCTGATTCTGGTGGCTGACCGTCCCATCGAGAAGGCCGTGCGCGTCTTAATCCGGCGGGCGGGCTTGTAGGTTCTGTAGATCCCTCTCAACATACGAATACTCATTCAGGCTCCCTTTCTGGCAGTGCGCTCACATGATTGATGAACACGGTGTAGCATGGTTGGGGCAGGTTGCGTCATTGAATACAGAATTGTAGCGGTTTGGGGGCTACTCTCTATATTGTATTACGGTATACATTACGTGTATATGGATTTGTGCCAAAATTTCAGGTCACAATTCATCTCGCTATGAAGTCTCAATTTACATCCAACCGAAACAGGCTAATGTTACTGCACATTCACCAATACTCCGATTCACATTCCCATTACTGCTCAACACGTTGAGCCAGCGTAGCGCACCGTCTGGATTACCCAATGCAATAAGCCAATCGCTTTCAGGATGCCAGAGCAATTCCATTGCAGCACTGATACGATCTGGTGGGTACGAAAACGGCAGTCGAGAAGTCTCATCTCTATTGGTGTCCAAAACACAAATTCCATCACAATCAGAACTACTATATGCCAAATACTGTCCAGAAGGCGAATATGTAAAACTGTCGTATATTAAGTGGGCATCAAACGTGCTGAGAATTTGGTTGCTGCTTATATCAAAGACTTTGAAATTTCCTTAATAAATTGCGAAATCGTGTTACCGAAAACAAAGGCATAGTCCCCACTTGGCGACCAATCTACCCAACCAATCTGATTGACTACTGCATCAAACTCCACAACCAGATTATCTTGAAAGTTTTCAACAACAATTCTGCTATTGTCCATATTGCTGTACACAAAGTTACCGGTGTCAGACCAGAACGGGCGGCTTAAGTTCAAATGTTCAGTGTGAAAGTCCCTTTCCGCAGATAGTATTCCATCCGAAGTAAACACTTTCATGGTGTAGTGACTTTCATCAAATTCCACGCTGTTAGCTTGATATACAACTAAATTCGTGCCGTCAGGACTCCAATGAACTTCCGTAATGTCAGATATATCCCCAGATAAATCGAAGCTGTTCGCATCTAATGTAAAAACTTCATTTCGTTCATTTGGATCAAAAACAATATACACATAATCCAACGACGATTGCTGTGTTTGATAGCATCCAATTAGCAACAAATCATCTACCGTTGACCACTGCATTAGGTCAGTTGAACACTGTTCTCTGACAGTCAATATTTGCTCTCCAGCATGGTTTACTAGCATAGCATTCCCATTCAAGTTGCCACCAGAACTTGGAGACCCTGCATACCATGCAAACCAATCTTGAGAGGTAGACCACCCCGCGCCAGAAATGACAAGACTTTCATTGGGCAGACTGTATTCTGTCAGTATCCTTGAATCTGTTCCATCAGCACGTTCAATTACGAATGCGCCCAACTCGCTTGAGTAGAAGTAAAAAAAGGGGGACTCATCATCCGCAGAGGCAGTGTGAACTCCAACAGTCATCAATAAAGTGAGAACTGCAAATGCAATTCGGCTCATCTGACCTTCTCCCGTAACTATTTTGTCTTTCTTGTATCATATTTCTTACAAATGGATCAAGCGGCGGCTGGGCGAACGGGATGGCACTTAACATAGCTAAATGTTTGCAGTACACTTTGGAGATTGACTGAATGACAAGCTACCAAATAATATAGCCCTCACCTGAAATGGTGAGGCTATATTTGTGGTGACTTTGGTGTGTCATCTACAGGTGCTTACTAACATCAAATGCAACATCGAAGCCCGCAATAATCTGCGCTTCGGTAGTTTCACTTGTGAGCGACATAACATCGAACGTCAACGCACTATCGTAAATCTGCAACTCCCACTCAGCCGGTACTATTGAACGGTACCATAGCGCGAAATATACATTCTCGACTCGACTGTAACCCTTATAAGAGACACCTACTCCTAGAAAATCTCCCAAGACCCAAAAATTATCAGGAGTCTCGAATTGAAGTAGTGGAGCATTTGTGTCTGAGATAAGGTGGATTTTTACTTCAGACCACTTTTTCTTTAGCTGCTCCACAAAATAGTCGGTATTCATAACTTTATCATCTTTGTGTGAGATAATGATTGAGATACCCATTCGTTTTTCCATCCTTTTCAAACTTTAGGGACAAGGTCCAAATCGGAACAACGTTCCTAACGCTTCGTTCCGATTAATCCAAAATTGAAGGTAAGGAACTGATGCAAAGTTATTTGTAACGACTTCCAATTTGACAAACGGATTAACACTCTCTGGGGCGCTAAGCGCCAATCCATATCTCCTGAACTCACCGTTTTGAATGGAATCTATGCTTCTGGGATTAGTAAGGTCACTAACAAATGGAAAGTCCCGAACACTTGTCCCTATTACATAAGGGCTTGAATTTGGTGAACTCACATACTTAGCTTCTATTAGGGCGCAATCGCTAAAGCGTGTTCGGGACTTCAGAGACAAAAAGCGATAGTTTGGACGAAGCGATGCAGCATAATCATGGCAAAAGCCAGAAAATGCAGTCCTTTCAAGGTTTCAGGCAGGCGTTCGTAGTCCCGCACCAGACGACGGAAGCGGCT
>JAIOHN010000795.1 GCA_019912985.1 Anaerolineae bacterium
ACCTGCTTGGCGGTCTCACTGGCTCAATTTTGAGTGTCATTATGGGCAGCCCAGATCCCAGCTTGAGCGTTGGCTCAGTCGGTGCTTCGGGCGCGGTATTCGCCATCTTCGGCGCAGAGATGATCTACCTCTATCGCCACCGCGAGATTATGGGCGCACGTGGACAGGCACAGTTCCGTAATCTGCTGTTCCTGCTGGGGTTGAACTTTTTCATCGGCATCGCCAGTGGACTTGATGGCGCAAGGGTGCGGATCGACAATTGGGCGCATCTCGGTGGATTGATTGGTGGATTAATACTGACGTGGTTTATCGGCCCCGTCTTTCGTGTAATGCAAGACCCGCAAAACCCATCGCAGTTCTTTGCCGACGACCTCAACCCGGCGGAGCGCAAATACTGGCTCGTCTCGGTCTATCTAATTGTGCTGGTGGGGGTCCTGGGCGTGGTCACTTTCCTGGTGCGCCAATAACCGGCGAGTCTCCGCCAGTTCACGTCGCAGCAACGCAATCTGCTGCGCAGTCTGCTTGTTCTCCTGGGTTAAGCGGGTAATCACCATCGAGAAGTGCAGCAGAATCAACAGCACAAACATCACCGCCACCACGAACAGTGCGCTCGGCGGGTAAAAGATGCCAATAGCATTCGCCAATACATCCAGCAATGGCCGTGACAGACTGAGAATAAGCAGCACTGTCCCGGTAACCAGCCACAGCAGCGAGTATTCCTCGCGCAGGCGACGGCGGCGAACCATTTCCAGGATAAACAACAGCGCGCCAATTGAGCCAATTACGCCGACAATCATCGTTCTGTCAATCATCGCCGGTATACAACCTCCACCAGATTTTTACTTTATCACTGTAACATGGCCTTACCAAACAAAAAAGCCTGTGCTCGTGTGAGCACAGGCCAAGGTATCCTTTTTCTTTATTTGTCAGGCGGCACGCCGTATTAAGCGCAACAACGCCAGCAAAATGACCGCACCAATAAATGCGACCAGAACGCTGGTGATGTTGAAGCCCGTTACACCTGTATTTACGCCAACCGCGCTGAGTACGAAGCCACCGATGATGCCGCCGACGATGCCGACAATAATATCCATCAGCAACCCCTGCGACGCGTTGGTCTTCATGACGATGCTGGCTAACCAGCCCGCAATCGCCCCGACAATAATCCAAGCCAGAATGTTAATAATATCCATCTTTTCCTCCAAAATCTTTTTAGCGTAACGAAAATGTTACGTATCCTTATTTTACTATTAGTGTCTTTAATGTACAAAGTAACTTCAGTGAGTGGCTTCAGGAGGCGGTAGTGCCACCTCCTTCTCAGCCGATATTACGCCAGGCGCTTCATCCACCGCCGGTTACTCCATAGAAAAAGCAGCACAGGCGTAATCAATTTCACCGCCCGCCGCCAGGCGCTCACCTCTTCGGCTGCGTCATGGCCGACTCGGCTAAACTGGCGCTTCAGAAACAGAATCAACCACAAGGCAAGTGCGGCGCGAATCACTGTGGAAACCATGTTCACCTCCTAAACAAAAGCCTGCACCCACAACAGGCACAGGCTTCACATGCGAATTCAAGTTAATCCTGCTAGGCCCGGCGGAAAGCCCGCAGCAGGGCCAGGAAAACCACCGCGCCAATAAACGCGACCAGGATGCTGGCGATATTCAGGCCAGATACACCTGTCTCAACACCCGGCAGCAGGCTGAGCAAAAAGCCACCCAACAAGCCACCGATAATACCGACGATGATGTCCATCAACAGCCCCTGAGAGGCATTGGTTTTCATCACGATACTAGCCAGCCAACCCGCGATAGCCCCCACGATAATCCAGATTAGCAGATTTAAAAGCATTGTGTTTCTCCTCTGTGGTCAATATCACGCATAAGCTTAAAATAACTTATGCACTACAACATCATCTAAGGGTATGGTTTACACTTAGGTGATCTGGGTGATGTCGCTCTGAGCCATGACCACAGTTTCCAACCTCGAAAAAAAGTGGATGACCAATTATAGTTGCCTGCGCAACTGGGGTAAGAAGGTTGGATATGCGACGATTTGCACCGGACATCTCAATCATCGCGCTGCTGTTTCTGCTGCCGCTGGTGATGTTCTGGCCGCAGACAGTGGGTGGGCGCACACTGCTGCCGACGGAAAATCTCTACCAATACGAACCTTATGCCACTTATCGTGAGGTCGTGAAAGCGCCAGATGTCCCTCAAAATCATCTGGTTTCCGACCTGGTGCTCCAGAATATGCAGTGGAAGCTGTTCACGCGGCAGAGTATCAGTGAGGGTGAAATCCCGCTGTGGAATCCCTATCAATTCAGCGGCATTCCTTTTCTCGCCGCCGGGCAGCAATCTACCCTTTACCCATTTAGCCTGCTCTACTACATCCTCCCCATTGCCGCCTCTTATGGCTGGTTCACGGTCGTCCAGTTGTGGCTGGCCGGGGCATTTATGTATTTCTTCCTGCGTGGGTTGGGGATCGGGCGTTTTGGCGGCACAGTTGCAGGCGTCACCTATCAGCTCTCTGCGTTCTTTGTTATCAATGCCGTGTTTCCGATGATTATGGGCGCAGCGGTATGGCTGCCGCTGCTATTGCTGATGATCGAGTTCACCATCCGGCAGCGACCATTGCTCGGCAGGCCCGCCAGCTTGCCGTGGGTCGCGGTAGGCGCGGTAGCCTTGGGCTGCAATATCTTCGCCGGACACCCGGAGATTACCTATTACACGCTGCTCATCATGGCCTACTATGCGGCGGTACGGTTGTTCATCCGATGGCGGCGTGAGACGGTTCTGCAACCCATCCTCAAGCGCGGGTTGTGGTTGGTGGCGATGGTTGCACTTGGGATTGGCCTGGGTGCGGCGCAGTTCTTACCATTATTTGAATTCGTCAGCATGAACTGGCGCAGCGAACGCAGCAGCATCAACACGGTGTTGAGCTACGCCCACCCGCCGCGTGATGTCTTACAATTTGCGCTGCCCAATTTTTACGGCAACCCCGCCCATCACAGCTACTTCGATTGGTTCACGCTGCAAACCGTCCCGGTCACGGTGAACAGCCAGGACGAAACAATCACCCACACCGAATGGGGCATGAAAAATTACGTCGAGTCGGCGCTGTATGTCGGCATCCTGCCGCTGCTGCTGGCGGCCTACGCATTACTCCATGCCTGGACTCAACGCCGCAATGATGAAACGGGCAACCGCCTGCCCACCATCCTTATTTTCACCCTACTGGCCCTGGTCGCGCTGACCTTTATGTTTGGCCTGCCGACTTACCGGCTCATCTATTTGCTGCCGGGGATTAATCAGCTCAACACGCCCTTCCGCTGGATTTTTGCGGTGACAGTCGCTGTGGCTGTGCTGGCAGGCTATGGCGCACATGCGCTGATCGGGCAACCCACCAAACTCGCGCGTCGCCTGGGCCTGTTGCTCACCAGTCTCGGCGGGCTGGTTCTGGCTGGACTTCTGGTCAGCCGTGTGTTCTATCCGCAAATCGAAACGCTGGTAGCACGGGTGATGAACAGCATGGCGACGCCGGATGGCCGCACCGCTGCCAGTCGATTTGCCGATTCAGGCATGTTTTACAGCTATCAATTTACCAATGTGCTGATTTTCGGCTTGTTCGTGCTGGCCGCAGGCATCGTGTTCTGGTGGGTAGGGCGGCGAAACGCACCCACCACGCGGCGGATTTCGCCTTTACAGGTGGTGGTCGTCGGGTTGGTTGCGGCAGATTTGATGATCGCCTCCTGGGGATTCAACCCGGCGTCCGACCCGGCACTGCTGGATTTCACCCCACCATCCATCCAGTGGTTACAGCAGCAGCCCGGCTACTGGCGCTACACCACACTACAAGATCCGAACCAGCCGCCACTGTTCAACGCCAATATGACCTGGCGTTACGGTTTGCGTGATGTGCGCGGCTATGAGAGCATCATCCCTCGCGATTATGTCGATTACATGCGGCAGCTTGCACCGCAGCCGCAGCTCGATTTCAACCGCGTTGCGCCGCTGTACACCGATTACGCCCCGCTTGGGATTGACTTTGACTATCGAACTGCCCTGGAATCACCCTTATTTGTGAGATTGGGCATTCGTTATCTCATTACCGACAAGAATTTCACACTGCCGGAAGATCTGACGACGCCCCCGAACCTGCGCACGCCTGCGCGTTGGGCCATGGTGTATGAAGATGAAGCCGTCCGCATCTGGTCGAATGGGACCAGCGCCGGTCCTGTTCTGCTGAGTGATGTGGACAATTGGATTTATGCCACATGGACAGCGACGATCACGCATGACACAGGCCGTGAGAAATTTATTGAAGCCCGGATCGACGAGCCAGTGTGGCTGGTCATTCCTGAGACCTACATGCCCGGCTGGAAAGCTTATATCCGTCCCTGGGGCGCAGGTGATGACACCGAAATCCCGTTAACGGTCGAGCAGGTGGAAACCACGCTCCAGGGCATCCATATTGACCACGTAGACACACTGATCCAGCAGGCCATTGATAATCGCACAGCCCCGCAGACTTTTTACCTGACCGCCATTGATGCCGCCATCAAGGCCGGAGACGCTGAACGGGTTGAGCAGCTCATCAATCAGTTGGATGAATTCCTCAGCACCGATCCGCCCGAGATTTTCGGTGATCTCAACAATCGCATCAGTAACGCGATCGCAACATGGCGCGAGTCCAGCAACCGCGATCTGGAACAACGGGCGTTTGAAAGCAACCTGACCCAAATGAAGCAAGCCAACTGGACAATCCGGCTGGTGTATAGTCCGCAAAGTTTTCAATTCGGCGTGTTTGGCTCGTTCATCAGCGGGATTTTGATCGCTTTTATGCTCGGTGTATGGTTGTGGCGCTTATATGTTGTGCCACAGGGCGACGAAGCAACCTCAGCGGCACGCATCGCCCGCAACAGCCTGGCCCCGATCCTGCTGAATCTCTTTAACAGGTCCATAGATTTCGCGCTGGCGGCGGTCGTGCTGCGCATCCTGGGGCCAGAGGATGCCGGTGTTTATCAGTACGCCATTGTCGTGTTCATCTGGTTTGATATTTTCACCAACTTTGGCCTCAATACGTTTCTGACGCGTGAAGTCGCGCGCGACCGGTCGCGCGCGGGCTATTACTTCTTCAACACCAGTGTGCTGCGTATTGTGCTGATAATAGTTGGCGTGCTGCCGCTGGTCGCGTTTCTGGGAGCGCGGCAGTCGTTTGTACAGCCGCCGCTGAATCAGGAGGCGTTGTTAGCATTGGGGCTGCTGTATCTGGGGCTGCTGCCCAACAGCCTCAGCACCGGCATGACCGCCCTGTTCTACGCCTTTGAGAAAGCTGAATATCCTTCAGCCGTATCCACGATTGCCACCATCAATAAAGCCGTATTCAACGTGATGGCATTGGCACTGGGCTTTGGCATCGTTGGGCTGGCGGCCACCAGTATTTTGACCAACTTCCTCACGCTGGCGGTCTTACTTCATGGCGGGCGGGGACTGCTGCGCACCGGGGATAGGCAGACGGAACCGCGACAACGCTTCAATCTGCGGCTGCTGCGTTCGATGGTCAGCGAAAGCTGGCCGTTGATGATTAATCATTTTCTGGCGACCATCTTCTTTCAGATCGACATTGTGCTGCTGGAGTCAATCCGTGGCTCGCGGATCGTGGGATTGTACAGCGTCGCTTATAAATGGGTGGCGGCGATCAATGTCATCCCGGCCTTTTTTACCATGGCGATGCTGCCGGTAATGTCGCGCCAGGCCCACGAAGACCGCGATGCCCTCAAACGGACTTACACGCTGGCGATCAAGCTGCTGCTGAGTATCGCCATGCCGACCGCGATCTTGTTCACATTTTTCGCCTATGACCTGACACGACTCTTAGGTGGGGCAGAGTATTTACCCGATGGCGCTATCGCCACTCAGTTGATGATCTGGAGTATTCCATTTGGCTGGGTCAACAGCCTGACTCAGTATGTCCTTATTGCGTTGGATTTGCAGCGTCGCATTACCTGGGCGTTTATCATCGCAGTGACTTTTAATATCGTCGCCAATCTGATTCTGATCCCGCGATATGGCTATCAGGCCGCGGCGCTCACGACCATCGTCTCCGAAATCATGCTGCTGCTCCCATTTGGGATACTGCTGACCCGAGCAATGGGCCGCCTCAACTGGTTGGATATGATATGGCGGCAAATCACTGCCGCGATTGTGATGCTTCTAATAATGTTAATAAGCCAGCCAGTTCACATTTTGGCGGCGTTGGGTTTTGGTGTAATCAGTTATCCACTGATCTTGATGGTGTTACGTCCATTTACTGCTGAAGAACTGGAACGACTGATCCCGCTGCTGCCAGGTCGGTTACGTCCAGTGGGCCTGCGGCTGTTCAGACACTAAGATGTGAAGCGAACAGCCTTGCGGTTACGTTCGGTAATGGGGAGCACTTCAAGAGGGAGTTCAGAGACGATGCGGCGAACGTAAGGATTGCTCAACACGGGCATGGTTTCAACTTCGCCTTCAAACTCTAATTCGAAGTGATAAACGATGACCAGCCGCGCACCAGCATGCCAATATTCTTCTTCAAACACCACATCCCGAATATGCCAACCCTGGTTCAGACGGGTAATCAGTGCATCGCCACCTGCGTATGGTTCAGAGCGTGGATCCCAGTGGCGATTTACATCCATATACTCAAAGTGGGCATTCAGCGAGTCAAATGTAACCATAATATGCCTCCCTATCCATATACACGTTCTTTCTAAGTCTACAAGCTGTTAATTATCTTTACGTTAAAAAACCGGGCCAATTTGATTATTTTTATTCTACATTCACCCTCCTTCTAAATTCATCCCCTAGAGTCATGAATTTTCAGTCGGTTTTTTACAGCAAATTCACTAAACTATTAGACGTTATTTGATCACTGTATCTAACCTCATTCTATTCAATTTCCCTGATCTGAATCCAATTTCTGTACAAACTATACAACAAATTCAAATTTAAATAGCGTTAAAATATTAAATTAGCTTAATTTATGGAAAATGAATTTTTGTTACTCACTGAATAAGAAATTTGTGTTTAGATTTAATTGCTTAAGAAACAGGCAATTTATCTTGCAACCGTTTTCAAGATCTGAAGTGGCAGATGTCCATTCGAATGACAAGCGCCCAGGCATGTTATAATGTGCGCTGGCACAATTCGGACATTTTACACAGAGAAGGATGGATAACAGTGACAACGCTGATCCAGGTTGCTGATATCGCCCAATATGAAGGTCAGGAAGTCACCGTGCGCGGTTGGGTATATGATCGCACGGATAAAGGCAGATTGCAGTTCATCAAGCTGCGCGATGGCACAGGGGTTGTGCAGTGCGTCGCATTTAAGAAAGAAATGCCACCAGAAGTGTTTGAAATTGCAAAAGGGCTGGCACAGGAATCCTCGGTCATTGTCACTGGCAGTGTACGCAAAGACGAGCGTGCGCCCGGTTATCCCGGCGGCTATGAGGTCGGGATTTCGCAAGTGGAACTGGTGCATCAGGCTGATGAGTATCCGATTACGCCTAAGGAACATGGGACGGAATTCCTGATGGACAACCGTCACCTGTGGGTGCGCTCCTCACGTCAATGGGCCATCCTGCGCATCCGGGCCACCATCGTCAATGCCATGCGGAACTGGCTGGACGATCATGGTTATCTGCTGGTGGATACGCCCATCCTCACCCCGGCTGCTGGTGAAGAAACCACGACGTTGTTTGAGATCGACTACTTTGGCGAACCGGCTTTCCTGGCGCAAACCGGCCAGCTTTATAACGAAGCGAACATGGCGGCCTTCGGCAAGGTGTACTGCTTTGGGCCAACCTTCCGCGCGGAGAAATCCAAGACCCGGCGGCATCTGATGGAATTCTGGATGCTGGAGCCGGAGATGGCCTTCTTCAGCCTGGAAGATCTGATGGATATGGAGGAACAGTTTGTCAGCCATATCGTCAAACGCGTGCTGGATAATCACCGCATGGAGCTGGAGATTATCGAGCGTGATGTGAGCCACCTCGAGAAGATCACCGCGCCCTTTGCCCGCATCAGCTACGACGAAGCAGTCGAACGGCTGCAAAAGCTGGCCGCTGAAACTGACGACCCGGAGCAGAAGCAGTTACTCCAAATGCAGTGGGGTGAGGATTTTGGCAGCCCACACGAAACCGCCATCGCAGAGATGTTTGACAAACCAGTGTTTGTCTATCACTATCCCACGGCGGTGAAAGCATTCTACATGCAGCCAGTCGAGGGGCGGCCTGAAGTCTGCCGGAGTGTGGATCTGCTGGCACCGGAAGGCTACGGTGAGATTACGGGCGGCAGTGAGCGCATCTACGACAACGAACTGCTGGAAGAACGGGTGGCTTCTATCGGCCTCCCGCGCGAGGCTTATGCCTGGTATCTCGATCTCCGTCGTTTCGGCAGTGTGCCACATGCTGGCTTCGGCATTGGCCTGGAGCGTACGGTCGCCTGGATTTGCGGCCTGCCGCACATCCGCGAAACCATCCCCTACGCGCGGATGCTCAACCGCAAGTACCCGTAACACCAACCAGGGGCAGCGATAGGTTGCCCCTGTTGTTTATCCCAAAACACGCTGAATCAACTGAATGAACCCTTCTGACCCACTGCGACCCCTAAATTTTGGGGAATAGACATTGCAGGCTGCTTCGCCTACAGTGAGATGGTCTGTTAAAGAGTTGGTCAACAAAAAGCCTATGTTTTGTGATCCGCAAACCAACACCAGTTCATTGAAGTCCGATCTGATGGCGCATTGGATCGAAAGCGAGTGGATGTCCCGTCATCCTGACCGCGATTTGCTCACGTTCTGGGCGGCCAACGCCTGCCTTGAAGAGGATGTGCTGCTTGAATTCGAGCGTGCGCTGCCACAGGGTTTCCGTTTTAGCGGCTTCGAGCAGATCGATTGTCCATTGATCGCCCGCACCAACCTGTATGACCACGAAGATCAGGTGACGTATCGCACCGGGGCTTTTGTACTGCGCTTTGAAAACGCGGATGAAACCGTAGAAGCGTTGGTCACTGGCTCGCATTACAGCGATAACTCCTGGTATCAGCTCACCC
>JAIOHN010000796.1 GCA_019912985.1 Anaerolineae bacterium
GGATCGCCACCCTGCGCCATAAAGTCTTGAATCACCCTGTGAAAAGTGGTGTTGTTGTAATAACCATTTCCGCCAGGAAAACAAAGCTGTTGACGGTGATTGGTGTGAACTGCTCGAATAAGTCTACGTAGATGGGGCCAGCGTCCGTGCAGAACACGGCGCGGTAATCGACATCATTTTCCAGAACAGCCTCTGGCTGCTCGTAGGTAGTGGTTTCTGGGGCGCTTACCTCGCCAACAGCTTCACAAAGCTCTGCCGGGGTTTGGGGTGAATCTTCCTGTGCCAGGACTGGTCCAACAGTAAAACCCGCTAATAACATTACAGCGAGCGCGGTACGGGTCATTGGCATGTAAAAACTCCTTTTTCTTGTTGAGTGTGTGTATTCTACACGTTCGAATGGTTATAAAATATGCTATGTCGCGCGGTACAATAAGCATTGTATGAGTAAATATGAGGCGAATTATGAGCAATCCCATTTTTGAACAGAATATTGCAGACGAACCACCCGATTACTTGTACCGCTTCAGTCAGTTGGTCACGGAGGGGATTCCGGGACTGGATGCCGTTACCGATGCGCATGTGCAGCGGTTTCATGAGCAGGGTTTCCTGGTGGTTTATGATGCGTTTACGCCCCAGGAAGTGCAGGATGGGCTGGATGGCCTGGTCAATGTCATTGTGAATGAGGAAGTGGCTGCCGGTAAAGTCTCTATAGATATTGAAGCGAAAGCACGCGATATTTTTTATGAACTGAGTGATGAGAGCCGTCAGGATGCCGTACGCAAGCTCATGTGGTTCACGCAAGTGGAGCCGCGTCTGAAGACGATGGCTGAAAAACCTGCGCTGCTCGACGTGTTACAACGGCTCATCGGGGAACCGCCACAGCTTTTTCAGGATATGGCGCTGATGAAGCCGCCACATATTGGCCGGGAGAAGCCCTGGCATCAGGATTTTGCTTATTTTAATATGCCGCTGAATACGTCAGTGGTTGGCGTGTGGATTGCGATGGATGAAGCGCTGGTCGAAAATGGCTGTATGTTTCTGATTCCGGGGACGCATAAATCCGGGCCGGTGGTCCATTTCCAGCGACGTGACTGGCAGATTTGCGATACCGATGTGCATGTTGCCGAATCACTGGCGATCCCGTTGAAGCCGGGCAGCTGCCTGCTTTTCGACGGTCTGCTGCATCATGGTACACCACCCAGCCACTCGGATAAGCGCCGCCGTGCGGTGCAGTTCCATTATCGACCTGCGTCAACGATCCCTTACCCTGACAGCACACAACGACTGGCGACATTCGGCGAGGAAGGTAAAGACGTATCATGTTAGCCGCTCGTCTGTATGGTCCGCGCGATTTACGCGTAGACCAGGTGCCGGAACCGGGCCAACCGGGTCCCGGTGAAGTATTGATTAAAGTAACCGCTGTGGGAATCTGTGGTTCGGACCTGCACACGTATGAGGATGCTCGCATCGGAGATACGCAAGTCAAAGAGCCGCTGATCCTGGGACATGAATTTGCGGGTGAGGTCCTGGCAGTCGGCGCTGACGCCCGTGATGGTGATGATGAACCCCTGCAACCCGGTCAACGGGTCGCCGTGGACCCGGCAACGCCCTGTTTTCGCTGCGAAATGTGCGAGGCAGGACATCCAAATCTGTGCCGTCGGATGCATTTCTGCGGTCTGTGGCCGGATGATGGTGCGCTGTGCGAGCAGATGATCGTGGATGCTCGAAGCTGCTTCCCGGTGCCGGATGCCATCAGCAATGCAGGCGCGGCGATGCTGGAACCGCTGGGTGTGGCACTGCACGCGGTTGACCTGGGCAAGCTCAAGGTGGCGAAAAGTGTAGCGGTGCTTGGCTGTGGGCCGATTGGCCTGTACATCATCAAGCTGGCGCAGATTTCGGGCGCAGACCCGATCTATGCTTTTGACTGCTACCCGTGGCGTGTCGAGAAAGCCAAAGCGATGGGCGCGACTGATGCCTGGACCGTAGACAGTGGTGATCCGGTGCAGCGCATTGACGAAATCACCAATGGCCGTGGCATCGACGTGGTGTTCGAGGCGGCCTGGGCCGATCAAACGGTGGCGCAGGCGGCGGAGATGGCCCGCCTGGGTGGACGGCTGGTACTGGTGGGCATCCCCTCGGATGATGAGATGACCATGCGCCACTCGGCAGCGCGTCGCAAAGGACTGACGATCATGATGTCGCGGCGGATGAAACACACGTATCCGCGCACGATTCAACTGGCGATTTCCCAGCGCGAGTTTCTTGACGTGGATTCGGTGATTTCACACCACTTCCCACTGGCTGATGCGCCAAAGGCGTTTGCGATGAATGCCTCCTACGAACCCGGTGTGCATAAGATTGTGATTGACATTTAGCTGTCGGGTGTTTATACGGATGATGAAAGGCACGGTCATGACCGTGCCTTATAATTTTACTGGCAGTGCGCCTCGCTGAAAGGGCGCTTTTTTAGAAGTGAAGGGATTTAAGATGGCTTTTTTTGATTTACCATTGGCACAGCTTGAAGTGTACCAACCACAGCGTGAGGAAGAAGCGGATTTCGATGCGTTCTGGTCGGATACATTGGCCGATACACGGAAGTATCCGCTGGATGCCCAGTTCGAGCGAGTGGATTATGGCTTGAAGCTGGTCGAAACGTATGACGTGACCTTTTCTGGGTACGCGGGCCAGCGGATTAAAGGTTGGCTGATGCTGCCCGCACAGCGCAGCGGCCCGCTGCCATGCGTGGTGGAATACATCGGTTACAGCGGCGGGCGCAGCTTTCCGCTGAACTGGCTGCTGTGGTCGAATGTCGGCTATGCACATCTGGTGATGGACACACGCGGTCAGGGCTGGGCCAACGGGAATCACGGCCACACGCCGGACATCCCCGTGGATGGCGCGAACCCCGCCGTACCAGGGGTTATGACTCAGGGTATTCTCGACCCGAAAACGTATTACTATCGCCGTCTGTTTACGGACGCTGTGCGTGCGGTGGAAGCGGCGCAGAGCCATCCTGAGATTGACAGTGATCGCATCGCAGCGACCGGCGGCAGTCAGGGTGGCGGTATTACGATTGCGGCAGCAGGGCTGCAACCGGCGATCAAAGTTGCCATGCCGGATGTGCCTTTCCTGTGTCATTACCGGCGGGCAGTGAGCATTACCGATAACGCGCCTTACAGCGAAATCACGGCTTATCTCAAGGCGCATCGTGACCAGGAAGCCACGGTGTTCCGCACGTTGAGCTACTTCGATGGGGTCAATCTGGCGGCACGGATGCAGGCACAAACCCTGTTCTCGGTGGGACTCATGGACATGACTTGCCCACCATCGACCGTTTATGCAGCCTATAATCAGGTCAGCACACCAAAAGAGATTCGCGTGTACACCTACAACAATCACGAGGGTGGTGGTGTGTTCCAGTCGGTTGAAAAGGTCAATTACCTGACCAACATCTGGGGATAGCCGCTGCGGCTATTCAGGAAAGCAGAAGGGACACGGCAAACTTGCCATGTCCCTTTTCAATTCCCTCGCTTAATTGAACTTGTAGGCCTGCTTCGCCAGATTGTAAGCCAGGTCGTGCATCATGGCCTCGGCATCTTCCATATCAACGATGCCGCGTACATGCAGCCCGGCCACCCAGTGGGCGGTTGCCCGCCGCCAGACATCATGCCGCGCTGGAATGGAAGGAAAGGCGCGAGTATCGTCATTGAAGCCGACGGTGTTATAGATGCCTGCTGTCTCGCTCACTTTGTGGAAGAAGTAGTCCATGCCGTTGAGACTGTCGAAGAACCACCAGGGCGGCCCGAGTTTGACTGCCGGATAATGCCCGGCCAGTGGTGCCAGTTCGCGCCCGTAGGTGGTCTCATCCAGCGTGAACAGAATGAGTGTCAGGCGTGGATCGCTGCCGTAGCGCGTGAGCAGGGGGCGCAGATTGTTGGTGTATTCGGTCTGGATGGGAATATCCCCGCCTTTATCGACCCCAAAGCGCTCAAAAACTGCGGTGTTATGGCTGCGCAGTGAGCCAGGATGGAGCTGCATCACCAGTCCATCTTCAGTACTCATGCGCGCCATTTCCATGAGCATGTGTCCGGTAAACAAACGGGCATCATCGGCGCTGGCCTGCCCTTGAAGCGCGCGCTGGAAGATTGCCTCGGCCTCTGCCGGGGAAAGCTGGTTGGTGTAGGGAGTCAGAGCCGCATGGTCGGTTGCTGTTGCGCCCATCGATTTGAAGAAGGCGCGTCGATTTTCCAGCGCGTCGATAAATTTGCCATAACTGCTGACCTCGTAGCCCACCCGCTCACCCAACTGGTCGATGTTCTCACGCCAGCCCGCTGCATCAAGATTGATCACGGCATCAGGGCGGAAGGTGGGCAGGATGCGCCCGCTCCAACCGGAGTCGCGAATAGCCTGATGATGCTCAAGCGGGTCTGTGGCAGTGTCGGTGGTGGTCAATACCTCGACATTGAACTGCTCAAACAGCGCTCTGGGGCGAAATGCCGGCTTTTGCAGGCAGTCCGCAATCTGGTCATAGATGGCCTGGGCAGTCTCGCCATTGAGCTTTTGCTCCACGCCGAATACATAATCAAACGAGTAATTCAGCCAGACTCCCGTAGGTGTGCCGCGAAAGAGATAGAAGTTTTCAGCGAAGGTCTGCCAGATTTTGCGGTGATCCTGCTCCACCGGGCCACCATCCTGGCGTGGAATGCCAAGTGATTCCATTGAGATGCCCTGGGAATAGAGCATCCGAAAGATGTAATGGTCAGGGATGATAATCATCTCGGTGGGCGTGCCGAAGCTGTAATCCGGGTCGGAAAACAGGCGCGGGTCCACGTGTCCGTGTGGGCAAACCAGCGGCGCGTTGGCGATCAAACCATAAAGTTCTTCCGCAATCTGTTTCTGCGCTGGGTCGGGTCCCAGGTAGCGATCAGGTGGTAAAAAAATACTTGAGCGGTTGGTCATAATTTTCTCCTGCAAAACGACCTAAAACTCCTTCTAGTTTACACGGGTTCAAGGTAAAAACGCGGCAGATTGGCTATACTAGATTCAAAGTTACTTAAATGAAATATGTCTGATAAGGGTTATCATGTACACAATTGGTATCGACTTTGGAACAGAGTCTGGACGGGCTCTTCTGGTGGACACCCGCGATGGGCGTGAGGTCGCTACAGCTGTTCATGCGTACAGCAATGGTGTGATTGACCAACATCTCCCCGGCAGTGACAAACCGCTCCCGCCTGACTGGGCGTTGCAAGACCCAATGGATTACATCGCCGTACTGCAACATACGGTCCCTGCTGTGCTCCAGGCAAGCGGAGTCAAGCC
>JAIOHN010000797.1 GCA_019912985.1 Anaerolineae bacterium
CCGGATGAGTACATTGAGAAGCGCACACAGCTTCAGCGCGAAATGGAAGCGTTGCGACCCGTCGAATATGACGACTTGATGGAAGCTGCGGACTTGTTGGCTAACTTCAACACGTATTGGGAACAATGCGCCAATCTGGACAATCCCGAAGAAGCAAGAAAGCAACTTCTTGCCAAGATCGTGGATAGAGTGTTTGTCTATGACCAGCAAGTTATTGCGGTTGCTTTACACGGTGATTTTGGCGTGATTTTGGACGAAGAGCTATCCGTGCCTGCCGAGGTATTAGAAGCCGTCGCTGAGGAAATTAAAAAGGGTGAAAACATTTCGGAAAATGTTTCCACCCAGTGCGGGAGCGACGGGCATGGATCGCTCACTGGGTGTGTGGTTTGGGTTCCTCAGAACTCAATTTACCATATCATGCTAAGGCAACACTTGGTCGCTCTAGCCGTATACGCTTAAACTGTCATTTGTACAAGTCCGGAAGCGAAGGGCATCGCCCCCTCACTGGCTACGCCCTTCTCCGCCGAAAATCGCCATATGCTCGCCCCTTCAAACAGATCTTGGAGGTCGCGCCTCTTGTCGCGATTCCTCGTATATCCTGACCATAGAGTAAATAATTGATGCACGAGCATCATACGATGGGTTGGCCGTGCAAGCAGCTTATAGGAAAGAAACCAGGATTTGTCACCATTAACTCGTTACATTTTACAAAATGAAACAACAATTTCATTGACAGTAAAAATTACTTTGGATAATATATTCTAAAATGTACTAAATGAATATTGTTGGGCTATGATTTTTTCGGGATAAGCGCTTGACGCGGCTCACATTTTTGACATAACTTCACTCCTCCTGTATACAACGCCTAAGTCACGCCGTCGTTTGTGCTTCTCAGCATTCCGGAATTACAGATTCGTTAGAGTTTCACCCAGGCAAAAAACTCATTTCCTGACAATTGCCTGAGCGCGTAAAGCTGTGCCCAGCTTCCCCCTTATCCACCGCAGGACATGCAAACCACTGAAAGGAGGTATCTATCGCGCAGACCTGAGAAGAATTCATGTTGTCTACTATTTCACTTTTACGAAAGATTTCAGGAGGGTATCTGAATGTTAAGGAAAACTAGTACCGTTGCAATTTTCGCCGCGGTGTTTCTGGCCTTAACCGTCGGCATTGCCAGCGCACAGGATGTCACTGAACTCAAAATCCTCTGGGCAGAATGGGATCCCGCCAACTACTTGCAGGAAATCGGCAACCGCTATACCGAAGAAACCGGCATCACCGTAACGGTGATTCAAGAGCCCTGGGGCAGCTTCTATGATCTTATGGCTGCCGAGTGGGCCGCCAAGGGTGACGCCTATGACATGGTGGTCGGCGACAGCCAATGGATCGGCCAAGGTGTCGAGCAGGGTCACTATATGGAACTGACCGACTTCTTTGTAGACAACGGTATCCAGGACACCGTCACCCCGGCGACTTTGCAGTTCTATGGTGAGTATCCGGCGAACTCCGGCAAATACTGGGCCTACCCCACCGAGGGTGACGCGGTCGGCTGGGCTTACCGCAAGGACCTGTTCGAAGACCCCGACAACATGGCAGCTTTCGAAGCACAATATGGCTATCCGCTGGCTGTGCCCGAAACCTGGATGCAACTACGCGACATCGCCGAGTTCTTCACCCGCCCCGACGACAATCTGTATGGCATCGGTGTCTATACCCAGATCGACTACGACGGCCTGACGATGGGTTACGAAAACGCCATGTTTAGCTGGGGCGTCAACTGGCAGGATCAGGACAACCAGGTCATCGGTGTGGTGAACTCCGATAAAGCCGTCGAAGCGCTGGAATTTTACCGGGGCTTGTATCAGTTCGCGCCTCCCGGAACCAACAACGCCTTCTTCGCCGAGATGAACGACGTCTTCATCAACGGGCAGGCGGCAATGATCATGAATTACTTCGCTTTCTTCCCTGCGCTGGACAATCCGGGCGTGAATCCCTATGCCGAAGTAACAGGCTACTTCGCTACCCCCACCGGCCCATACGGTGATCGCTACACAGCACTCGGCGGCCAGGGTCTGAGCGTGCTGAATTACATCAGTGACGAGCGCAAGCAGGCCTCGCTCGATTTCATCAAGTGGTTTTCTTCTGAAGATGTCCAGATGCAGTGGGCCGAAGTCGGGGGATATACCTGCAACATCAACGTACTGGAATCCGACGAATTCCTGAACAATACCCCCTACAACCCGGCCTTCGCAGCCTCGATGACGTTCGTCAAGGATTTCTGGAACATTCCACAGTTTGGCGAACTGCTTGAACCGGTGCAGCGCAACCTGCACGCCTTTGTTGTGGGCGGCGAAGGTACCGCCAAAGAGGCACTGGATAATACGGCTCTGGAGCAATACCAGATTCTGGTTGACTCCGGCGTACTAAGCGAGTAACCGGCATTCGCTAATCGTTGAGGGAGGCGGGGAAATCTCGTCTTCCTCCTCAATTTCAGAGGTATACACATGTCTCACGTTGATGCTCAAGCTGTAACTAACGCACAGGCCCCGGAGAAACGTGAACGCCGCCGACAGGTCAGTGACCAGACGATTGTCCGTCTCTTCATCATGCCGACGCTCATTCTGTTGATTGTGATCAATATCTTCCCACTTTTCTACAGCCTGTATCTCAGTTTTACCGATTACTCAGTAATCGCCAACAAGCCACCTGAATGGGTGGGGCTTGAAAATTATCAAAAAATACTCACCAAAGAGCTTCCCCGCTATTGGCACAACTTTGTCGTTACCGGTAGCTACGCGCTGCTCTCAGTCGGGCTGCAAGTGGTCATCGGTTTCAGTCTGGCGATGCTTCTGCGCGAAAAATTTAAGGGAAGCGGGTTTGTCACCACGCTAATTCTGATACCTATGATGCTCTCACCCGTTGTGGTGGGGCTATTTTGGAAACTGATATTTGATCCATCCAAAGGCATCTTTAATTACTTCCTCTATCCCGGCAATCCGTCGGCTGGCCCGGAATGGTTGGCAAATCCTCAACTGGCCCTGTGGGCAATCGTGATCGTCGATGTGTGGATGTGGAGTCCGTTTGTGATGTTGTTGTGCCTTTCGGGCTTGAGCGCCATTCCTGATTACCTTTACGAAGCGGCGGCGATTGACCGCGCCAGCCCATGGTTTCAATTCTGGCGAATCACCCTGCCCCAGGTTGCTCCGTTACTGTTGATCGCCGTGCTGTTCCGCACGATTGAGGCCTTCAAAGCATTTGACCTGGTTATGGGGTTAACCGGAGGCACGCCCGGAGATGCGACCGAAACGGTGGCGGTCAGGATTTATCGCGAAGCCTTCCTGGGAAAGTTCAACACCGGCGAATCGAGCGCATTGGCCTACATTGTACTGGTGATCATCATCGCAGTCAGCAACCTGTATATCCGGGCACTCAACCGGATGAGGGAGGTCTAGTCCATGTCCACAGAGACCCGGCGTTCCGCTAACTATTCAACCCGAGTCGATAAGGTGGGTGTTCGTCCCCGGACGGTACGGGTAATTCGCGCCTTGATTACCATTTTCATTGCGATCACGCTGCTAATTCCGGTGGTGTGGATGGGGATGACCGCCTTTAAGTCGCGGGCCGACGCGGTAGCGTCACCACCCAAGCTGATATTTGAACCCACCCTCGAAGGATTTGTCAGTTTACTCACCAAACGGCGTCAGTTGACCGCAGACCAGAAGGCAGAATACGAGCAGCGCACCGATCTCAACTGGGCGGATAAGATCGCCCTGGAGCGCGGCCAGGCCATCATTGGTCAGAGCGAATACGCGCTGCGCCTGAAAAACTCACTTATCATCGCCAGCACTTCGACCGTGTTATCGGTCGCGCTGGGATTGCTGTCGGCCTATGCCTTCAGCCGCTTTCGAATACCCGGGGAAGGCGATCTGCTCTTTTTTATCCTCAGCACGCGTATGCTGCCGCCGGTGGTGGTAACGATTCCGATCTTTCTGATGTATCGAGAAATCGGCCTATACGATACTCATATCGGGATGATTCTTCTCTATACGGCATTCAACCTCTCCTTTTCGGTCTGGTTGCTCAAAGGTTTCATCGATGAAATCCCGCGAGAGTACGAGGAAGCCGCCCTGGTCGATGGATATACACGCCTGCAGGCTTTCGTCAGAATTGTCTTGCCCCAGGCGGTCACCGGCATCGCCGCGACGACTGTTTTCAGTTTTATATTCGCCTGGAATGAATACGCCTTTGCGCTGATGCTGACGACCGACACCGCGCGCACCGCCCCGCCCAGCATTCCCTCTGTCCTGGGAACCGGCGGGATCGAGTGGGCGGCGATTGCCGCTGGATCTTTAGCATTCCTTATCCCAGTGGTAATCGTGACTTTCCTGCTGCGGCGCTATCTCCTGCGCGGAGTCACTTTCGGGGCGATTCGACAGGGATAACGCATGTCCGGTCCGATACCTTACATGACGTAGTCGAGAAATATCATGGCAACCATTGAATTGATTCAAGTCGAAAAGAAATTCGGAGACTTCGATGCCGTAAAGCCGATGAATCTCACCATCCATGATGGGGAATTTGTCGTCCTGCTGGGGCCATCTGGCTGTGGAAAGACCACAACTTTGCGGATGATTTCCGGGTTAGAAGCGATAACAGGCGGTCAGATTTTGCTGAATAGCCGAGATGTCACCTGGGCACATCCGAGCGAGCGGGACATCGCTTTCGTATTTCAGTTTTTTGCGCTGTATCCGCATATGACTTCGCGCCAGAATATCGCGTTTCCACTGCAGGCCCAGGGGGAATCAAAGGAGACTGTCCAGCAGCGAGTTGCTGAAGTATCAAGCCTGCTGCAAATCGAGAGTGTACTTGACCAGCGCCCTGGCTCACTCAGCGGGGGCGATCAACAGCGAGTCGCGTTAGCGCGGGCATTGGTACGCCGCCCGGCAGCGTTCATGATGGATGAACCGCTGGGCGCGCTGGATGCCGAGTTTCGCGAGCGAATGCGCGCCGAGATCAAACAACTTCACATCGACCAGCATGCCACGACGGTTTATGTCACCCATGATCAGATCGAAGCCATGGCAATGGGCGACCGCATCGTCGTCATGTCAGCAGCAGTAGTTCAGCAGGTGGGCACACCAGCCGAAGTCTATCACGACCCGGCGAATCTGTTCGTAGCGCGCTTCATCGGTAGCCCTGGCATGAATCTGCTCCCCTGCCGCTATGCCGAAAAGCACATTCACCTTGCACATAGCGGCAGCTATCCGATTCCGGCGGACTATATTCCGGCGCTGGATGCAGCCCTGGACGGCACAAACGAGGTCATTCTGGGTTTTCGCCCGGAAGCGGTCACGGTCAACGGCGACGGTGAATTATCCGCGACCGTCTATGCCGCTGATCTCCACGGCGGTTACACCATGCTGCATCTCGACCTGGGCGCTGACCAGATCGTTCATGCGCGCGCCAGTCGGGAACTAAATTATCCGATTGGCACAGTCGTGCGTTTCAGCCTGAATCCATCAATGGTGCGGTTTTTCCATTCCCGTACCGAGGCGGCCATCATCCGGGAGGTGCGGCAATGAGCAACATAGCACTTCAACACATCACCAAGCGCTTCAAGGATGTCACCGCTCTGGATGATGTTTCCTTTTCGATCAACGACGGTGAGTTTTTCGTCCTGCTGGGTCCAACTGGCGCAGGCAAGACGACCACTTTGCGCGTGATCGCGGGGTTGGAACGTCAGGACGAGGGTGACATCCTGTTTGACAGAGTCAATGTCAACCAGTATCAGCCCGCCGAACGGGACATCGCCTTCGTCTTCCAACAGTATTCGCTTTATCCGACGAAAACAGTCTTCGACAACCTGGCGTTTCCGCTGCGTTCCCCGCTGCGAAAAATGCCCAGGAACGAAATCGAAAGCCGGGTACATGAGGTTGCGGAAAAATTGCACATCACTCATCTGCTGGATCGCAAGACAGCCAAACTCTCCGGCGGTGAGATGCAGCGCGTATCTATCGGACGCGCCATTGTGCGTACTCCGCGCATCTTCCTCATGGATGAGCCGCTATCGAATCTGGATGCGAAGCTGCGCGAAGCTCTGCGCATTGAACTGCAACACCTTCAGAAAACCGAAGGCAGCACTACCCTCTTTGTGACTCACGACCAGATTGAGGCGCTGACAATGGCCGACCGCATCGCCGTGCTTCAGCAGGGCCGAATCATCCAGGTCGGGACACCTTATGACATTTATGATCGCCCGGCGACCACCTTTGTCGCCCAATTGGTTGGAATCCCACAAATCAACCTGATGAAAGCCAACCGAGAAAACGGCATGTTATCTATTCAAGATAGCACCGTCCTCTTGCCTATGTCGGATAAGCAGGACGTCGAACCTGAATTTCTGCTGGGTGTCCGTCCTGAAGATATCCGACCAGCCACCGATGGCGATCAGCAGGGCGAAGTCGTGCTGATCGAACCGCTGGGCGTGGAGACAGTAATTCACATGCGGGCGGGCAAACAGACCCTGTTGAGCATTGTTCCAGGTATCACCGATGTAAGGATTGGCGATTCGGTCAGGTTTAGCATTGTGCAGGATCGCCTCCACTTCTTCAATCTGGACGGTATGCGGGTTTGAATTTGCCAGAAATGAACGTGACATTTCTTAGGAGGGATAAGAATGAAGTTTGGTGTCAATACGTGGGTCTGGATTTCACCATTAACTACCGACGAGGTGGCTCGCCTGGCGCCGAAAATCGCCCAAATGGGTTTCGACTGGTTCGAAGTGGCCCTGGAAGGCTTGGTTGATGTTGACTATGCGAAGACAGCCGCTATCCTGCAAGTCAATGGACTGAGCACGAGCGTATGCGCGGCCATGGGGGCCGACCGGGATTTGATCCATCCTGATAAGGCCATCCGCGATAACGGCGTCGCCTATATCAAACACTGTGTAGACGCGGTCAAAACGCTGGGCGGGAACGCCGTCGGCGGGCCGCTCTATTCGTCAGTCGGGCGTGTGTGGCGCATGTCCGCCGATGAGCGCGCCAGAGATACCGATCTGCTGGTCAAGCAGCTTCGCGGGCTGGCAGAATACGCCGGGGATCAAGGCGTGATGCTGTGTATTGAGCCGCTCAACCGCTTCGAGACCAGTTTCATCAACCTGGCCTCCCAAGCCATCGAAGTGGTCGACCGCGTGAATCATCCGTCGTGCAAAGTGATGCTAGATACCTTCCACATGAATGTCGAAGAATCGTCGCTGGGCGATGCCATTCGCGCCGCCGGGTCACGACTGGCGCACTTCCACGCCTGCGAGAATGATCGGGGCGCACCGGGTTCGGGGCACGTCCCCTGGAATGATGTGGCGGCAGCACTTAAAGATATTCAGTACGATGGCCCGGTGGTGATTGAGTCGTTCACCGACAAAGTCGAAAGCATCTCGCGCGCTGCGGCCATCTGGCGGCAACTGGCTCCCAGCCAGGACGCCCTGGCCGAAAATGGGCTGAAGTTTCTCAAACAACTCTTGTCATAGAGTGAACATTCTTGAACAAGGAGTAACGATACGATGGCCAACAAAATTAATGTAGCAATTATCGGACTGGGCTTTGGCGCGGAATTTATCCCTATCTATCAGCGCCATCCTCACACCAACATGTACGCCATCTGCCAGCGCACCCGAAGCAGACTGGATGAAGTGGGCGACGCTTTTGACATCGATGTGCGCTATACCGACTACGAGGAACTGCTCAAAGATCCCAACATACACGCCGTGCACATTAACAGCCCGATTCACGAACACGCCCGTATGAGTGTGGCCGCGCTCAAAGCAGGGAAACACGTGGCCTGCACCGTCCCCATGGCGACCCGCGCCGAGGAATGCCATCAGATCATTGAAGCCCAGCAGACATCGGGCAAGAAATACATGATGATGGAGACCGTCATCTACTCGCGCGAATTTTTGTACGTGAAGGAACTCTACACGACCGGCAAGCTGGGACGTATTCAGTACCTGCGGGCCACTCACCAGCAGGAAATGTTGGGGTGGCCGGGCTACTGGGAAGGGCTACCGCCGATGCACTATGCCACCCACGTGGTCAGTCCATGTCTGGCTCTGGCCGGCTACGATGCCGAATCGGTGACGTGCTTTGGCTCTGGCCGTATCCAGGAGCATCTGATCCCGAAATACAATTCACCGTTTGC
>JAIOHN010000798.1 GCA_019912985.1 Anaerolineae bacterium
GTCATTCATGCCAGGGGCGTTCCCTGCTGTAACACTGCCATCCTGTTCAAATGCTGGTTTCAGTGCGGACAGGGCTTCTAATGTGGTGTCACGGCGGATGGACTCGTCTTGGCTGATGGTGGTTTCGCCTTTGCGAGTACGAACCGTGACCGGGACGATCTCTGCCTGGAACTTGTCGCTGTCGGTGGCCTCGGCAGCCAATTGATGGCTGCGCAGTGCGAAGGCATCCATCGCCTCGCGCGTGATTTCCAACTGTCGCCCGATGAACTCTGCCGCGCTGCCCATGCTCCAATCACACAGCGCGCACCACAGGCCGTCCACCTGAAGCGCGTCGCGAAGCTGCACCGCGCCATACTTGTTGCCCTGGCGCACGGAATCGTTGAGGTAAGGCGCGCGGCTCATGCTCTCGACGCCGCCCGTGACATACAGGCTGCCATCCTCCGCTTTGATCGCATTGGCGGCCAGCATGACACTTTTCAGGCCGCTGCCGCAGATCTTGTTGACACTCATCCCACCCACATGATCGGGGATACCCGCCGCAATGCTTACCTGCCGGGGCAGTGCCTGCCCGACGCCCGCGCTGACCACATTGCCGAGGATGACTTCGTCAATATCAGCGCTGTCAATGCCGCTGCGCTCAACTGCCGCCCGCACGGCGATTTGCCCCAACTCGGCGGCGGATAATGAGGAAAGCGCACCGAGGAACTTGCC
The DNA here is from genome assembly GCA_019912985.1 of Anaerolineae bacterium. Taxonomy (GTDB): domain Bacteria; phylum Chloroflexota; class Anaerolineae; order Aggregatilineales; family Phototrophicaceae; genus JAIOHN01. Next base: position 712 of record JAIOHN010000798.1, read on the forward strand.
CTGTGGGGTGCGTGCGCTGCCTAGAATAACGACATCATTTTTATCAGTCATGTATAAATTCCCATTTTTTTATTTCCAATAAACCACAAACAGCCTTTATGAGAAAGTTTTTCTAAAGGTTATAAGCTCAGCGCACTCAAACAGGTTATTTTCTTCGAAGGTTAGCCGTATAGCTGCTTCCAGAGGGTTTGAAGCTGATGGTGGGTATTTTCCAGCGTATCCGGAATCACGCGGGTATCGCCCACAGCGGTCATGAAATTGGCATCGCCGGGCCAGCGTGGGACGATATGGAAGTGGTAGTGGGCGGCGATCCCGGCACCGGCTGCCGCGCCGATATTTGCGCCGAGGTTAAATGCCGGGGGATTGTGCAGTTCACGCAGGCAGTGCATGATCCGGTTGGTGGTGACCATCAGATCGGTCAGCCCATCCGTATCCAGATCTTCCTGGGTGTCAATGTGGTCGAATGGCACGACCATCACGTGGCCGTTGCTATAGGGGTAGCGGTTGAGGATGACATAGACATACTCGGAACGCGCGACAATCAGATCTTCTTCATCGCTTTGAGAATCCCGCTTGTTGCAGAAGATGCAACCATCCACCGGTTTTTTCTCACCTTTAATATAAGCCATGCGCCACGGTGTCCAGAGATATTTCATCGGCGAACCACTTTAAACATGCCCTGTAACTCAGAATACATCTCAAAGCCATACTGACGGTAAAACGCTGGCGTGCCTTCAGCCGCGAACAGGCCGACAAACGATTGATCCGGCGCATGAGCGTCCACATGCGCCATCAATGCCTGCATGATGCGCGTGCCAACGCCGCGTTTCTGGTGCGCCGGGTCCACGGCGATGTCCTGAATGTAGAAAAATATCGCCCCATCGCCGACAATACGCCCCATGCCAATGGTCTGATCTCCCTGCTGGACGATCACGCCGTAGAGCGAGTGATCCAGCGCGGCCTGGGCCGCTTCAAAGTTGATGACATCCTGCCAGCCAACTGCCGTACACAGCGCCTGATACTCCGCCAGGGTTGGCACCCGTTCCACCAGTTGATAGCCGTTCATTGTGTGTTCACTCGACTACACTTCGCGGAGTCCAGTATGACATATCTCGGTAGCGGCGTCCATTGTGCGGCATGGTACAATCAGAATCCATTGGAGCAAATGCGATGACACTGACAGGCGAACAAATCGCTGCGCTGGCGCGTCCAGCACGCTTTTACGAACAGGCTGACAGCACCAATGATCTGGCGCTGGCGTGGCTGTATGAAGGCGTGCCCAGTGGTGCAGTCGTAATTGCTGATGAGCAGTTGCGCGGGCGCGGGCGCAAGGGACGCACCTGGCACACGCCGCCCGGAGTGGCGCTGGCGCTCTCGGTGATTCTGTATCCGCCTGTGAGCGCACTGCACCAGGTCAGCATGTTGGGTGCGGTGGCAATCGCTGAGCTGGCGGAACATCTCGGCCTGGACGCAGTGGGTATCAAGTGGCCGAATGATGTCCAGGTGAACGGACGGAAAATGTCCGGTGTGCTGCCAGAAGTAGCCTGGGATGGCGATCAACTGCGCGGAGTCGTGCTGGGCATGGGTGTTAACGTCCGGGTGGATTTCAGCGGTGGCCCACTGGAACAAACTGCGATCAGCCTGGAAACCGCGCTCAACCGCCGATTAGATCGATTTGAATTAGTGGTTTATTTATTGGAACGGGTGGATTATTGGTCAGCGCGTTTTGGTTCTGTCGCCCTGGCAGATGCCTGGAAGATGCGCCTGAATACCGTGGGGCAAAGCGTGACGGTGGAGACTCCTACCGGTGCCGTGATTGGTGTGGCACAGGCGGTTGATGAGCAGGGCGCGTTGATGGTTCGTGATGTAAATGGCCGTATCCACCGGGTGATGGCTGGTGATATAGCATTGGGTTGAGGATTTATGGGAATCAAGCTGGATTGGGAAATTGAAGCAGAAGAACCAAACGCTTTTGAAGCCGGTGAGGACGCCGTATCACGGCGCAGACGACGGCGCGCACGGCTGTATGTACTGCTGGTGATTTTGGGTGCGCTGGCGTTGTTTGCAATCATTGCGCTGGTGGTTGTGCTGCGGCTGCGGGCTGTGGATGAAGAAGTCGAAAATCTTCTGATTGATACTGTCGATGCCGAAGTAGCGACCCTACGGATTGGGGACGAAACCAGCTTCCAGACCTTCCAGCGCAGTGCCAGCCCGGATTGGGCGTTGGTCCAGCAACTGGTGTTCGATGAGTATCAGAAGCTCAAAGTCGAACGGAGTGTCCAGCTTACCGGGCAGGTGCTCGATACCGCGATTGACGGGATGCGCGCGCGGGTGAAGGTGGAAGAGATCATCGATGGTGTGCCTTATGTCGAGCTGTGGTTTTACTGGCGCTACGAAGATGGCTGGTACCATGTCCCGCCGGATTACACCTTCTGGGGGCAGACGGACACACTGTCGAGCGAGCATGTTCAGGTGCAGTATCAAGCCGTTGACCTGCCCGTTGCTCAGGCAGTCCAATCCAGCGCCGAGAGCTGGCTTCAGGCTGCGTGTGGGATTATCGGCTGCGATGGTCTGCCGGTGGTAAAACTCGAAATTTTGCCCGATCAGGCATTAACGACCGGTTGGTCTGGCGAAGACCCGTGGCTGATGCGGATACCGTCGCCTTATCTGGCACGGGCGCGGCAGGATAAGCCTTTCGATACCGCGCTGCAATTGCAGGTCTCAAATTTGATCGCAGACCGGTTGGTGATGCAGGCGCTGGCAGGGGTTGAACCACAATATCCAGCGGATGCTTACTATCTGCGTGCAGGTGTTGTGTCGTGGCTGGTGCAGCGTTTTACTGGTGTGAATACCAACTCGTTCCTGATCAGCAGCCTGGCGCAGAATGACGGTGAGCAGGCCGTGGGAGATTTGCTCAAGTTGTTGCAGCCGGACTCAAATGTCAGCATTTTTACCGCCGTGACCGGTGCTGCCACGCTGGAGCAGGCTAATCTCGACTGGCGCGATTTTCTCACGTGGCGGCTGGTATTGGAGCAGGAACTGATCGCGCGCGGTGATGAAGCAGGTTTCATCGCGTTATATGACCCGGCGATTCAGGGGATTGCGATTGATCGCTATCGCACCGGTACATCGAACGTGCAGCCGGTTGTGGTGAGTGTTCGCCCGGAGACTGGTGACGATGGCGTGTTCCAGCTGCGCGCCGTGGTGGAGATGGGCGATCAAGCGCAGCAGGAAGCGGTGATTTTCCGGTTGATTGACGGCACCTGGCGGCGGGCAAATTGACAGGGAATAACGCCTGCACTATGCTTGTTAACGGACGAGGAGGCCTGGACCATGCTTGACGATTTACGCAGAAGTACTTACGAAGACGATGATTTCGACCCACTGGAGTCGGAAGATGAATTTGTATTTGGAGAAGATGATGAGGAAGTCTCTCAACGCCTGTTCCTGGGTATGACGGCGGTCGAGCGCATGTTCCTGTCGATTTTCTTCTTTATGAACATCGTGGTGCTTGGACTGGCTTTCCTGGTCGCCACCGGACGCATAGTGTTTTAAGCCAGGCTGTAGCCCATCGCGATGAGGATGGCGTAGAGCAGGCCGTAGATCACTTCACGGATGCCGACCTGTTTGGCTTTCAGGCGTGGGCGATAGCGTGAAAGCCCGTATGCGGCACGGATGACGAGCAGCCCGACCGCCAGCAGCGACAGTGGTGGAGTCCCCATAAGGATGACCAGCATGACCGCCAGCAAGAGTCCGAGTGCGTGGGTGATCGCGACCGGAGCCGGGGCGAAGGGTTTCTCGCGCTCCAGACGCAGCCGGGCGCGCACGTAATAAATCGAGGTCAGGGCGCGGATGATAAGCAGCAGCCACAACACCAGCGCGGCCAACAGTGACCAGCCACCCAAAAGCGCAATCATGGGGGCGACAGCCCCAAGCGCAACCGCGCCAGCCAGTTCTGCGGCCAGGTCGCGGCTTTGACTGCGTGAATCGAAGTAGAGTTGCAGCAGGCCAAAGGGTGCGGCCAGCAGTAATGGCACCAGAAAATCAACTTTTGCATTGATCCACACTATCAAAAACGGTACGACCGCCAGTAATGCATAAAGCAGGGTAAAACGCTCCGCCCAGGCCGTGCGTGATGTGCGTTTTCCCTTAGCACGATCTTTCACCGCGATTTTCAAAGGCTGGTGGATTAGAAAAATGCCAAATGCCGCCAATCCGATCAAACCCCGTTCACTGAAAAAGCGACCAGCAGGCCAAGCAGAATCGGCTCGATCAAAAAGCCCCATCCGCCGTGCTCGGCAGGCAGGGCGACGGAGCGTAGATTAGGACGGCGTTCTGTGGAGACACTTTCTTGAGCGGTCATGGGGCAGGTGCTTCCAGGGCTTCCAGTTCGGCGCGGATACTTTCGGCATAACGGGCGGCGACCTGCGCGTGTTGGCCGAGCGGGTCCAGTTCCAGATAGTGCTCAAAATCAGCCAACGCCTCGTCACGGGTTTCGACACCCGTTTGCAGGATGGAGTAGTAGAGCAGGCCGCGCTGATAGTAGGCATCGGCATCATCTGGGGCCAGCTCAATCGCGGTGTTGAAATCTTCCAGTGCCTTGTCCCACTCATACTGCGCCAGATAAATCTGGCCGCGCAGACTGCGGAATATTGCCAGATCGGGGCGATAGGCGATTAAACTATCCATCGCCTCGATAGCAGTATCGAAGTCATTTGCCAGTGTATAAATTTCAGCGCGGGCGACGACAATCGACTGATAAGTTGCCAATCCGCCGCCTTCTTTTAGAAACGAGAAGCGCTCCTGCAATGCATCCATCAAGGCTTTGGCACGTTCGATTTTACCTGTGTGAATGAGTGCTTGAGCGAGTCCTACTGTGATGCCTACCTGTGGTTCACTATCACGATACTCGAGCGCTTTCTCATACAAAGCAATTGCGCTCTGATAATCTTCCACTGCCAGGGCGCACTGGCCTCGCATCCAGTAGATGTTGCGCAGATTATCTTCTCCCACCAGATCATTTTCGGACGAACTATTTTCGAGATTATCAGAGATACGGGATACGATGTCGCATTTGCGAGGCAAGGTTTCGCTTTCCTGAGCCCCTAGCGTTACCGCAGGCGCAAGCGCCACAAGCGCCAGTAAGACTCCAATGCAGACGTTTGCTATTCTGAGGTTTTTGACCGCTGTCTTTTTATCCATTGATTGCCTCAAAAGTCCGTATCAAGCAGGCGAAACATAGCTCGCTCGCGTGGCTTATTATACTTTAGGTATCCCATGTGGGATTATCCCAAGAAATTTGGGATAACTGTATTAATGTTTGGGATACAGGGATAAACTATCGCTTTTTGGGGTGTTTTCAGGTATAATATTCCATATTGGAACGTTAAATCGGACGGGCGCACGATTGCATCATCATGGCTTTCTTAAACCTGTATAATACAAATCCTTCACTTTGCGCCCCCGCAAAACAACTCGTAAAACCTGAGTGTCATTGCTTCACGCGACCCTTGGTCCGAAGAACCTGACATTACATTTCTGTTGTGAAAGGAGATTGGCGCTGCCTGCTTTCTGAAGCGCGCAGTGTGAACATTGCCTATGGACATTGGTACGATTCGCCCGGTCAACATCAACGAGGAGATGCGCGGTAGTTACCTCGATTATGCAATGAGCGTGATCGTGGCGCGCGCGCTGCCCGATGCACGGGACGGGTTAAAGCCGGTACACCGACGCATCCTTTTTGCCATGCATGATATGGGAATGCGCTATAACTCGCAATATAAAAAGAGCGCTCGTGTGGTGGGCGATGTGCTTGGTAAGTATCATCCGCATGGCGACAGCGCTGTGTATGATGCCATGGCGCGTATGGCCCAGGATTTCTCGCTGCGCTATCCGCTGGTAGACGGCCAGGGCAATTTTGGCAGCATTGACGGCGACAGCCCGGCGGCGATGCGTTACACCGAAGCGCGGCTGGCACGTATTGCGGAAGAACTGTTGGTCGATATCGACATGAACACCGTCGATTTTATCGACAACTACGATGGTACTCAGCAGGAACCGGATGTGCTCCCGGCACGGCTGCCGAATCTGCTGCTCAATGGAGCCAGCGGTATCGCGGTGGGTATGGCGACCAATATTCCACCGCACAACCTGCGTGAACTGGCGGCTGCCATCACCTATTTGATTGACAATTACGACCGTATGGAAGAAATCACGGTCGATGACCTCATGGAATACGTGCATGGGCCGGATTTCCCCACAGGGGCGATAATCCTGGCAAGCGATGAGTTAAAAGAAGCCTATGCCACGGGGCGAGGACGGGTGGTTGTCCGGGCCAGAGCCGACGTAGAAGAAATGAAAAATGAACGCCACCGCATCGTTTTCAGTGAAATCCCTTATCAGGTGGCGAAGACAGGCGTGGTTGAGCGTATTGCATCGCTGGTGCGTGAGGGGCGTATTGACGCGATCAGCGATCTGCGTGATGAATCCGACCGGCGCGGGATGCGGCTGACTGTCGAACTCAAGCGTGGCGCGCAGCCGCTCAAAGTGCTGAATCAGCTTTATAAGTTTACCCAATTGCAAAGCACCTTCAGCATTCAGATGCTGGCACTGGTGAACGGTGAGCCGCGCAATCTGAGCCTGAAGCGTGCGCTGCAAATCTACATCGAGCACCGTTATGATGTGATCGTGCGCCGTTCGGAATTCGAACTGGATAAACTGCGCGGGCGTGCGCACATCCTCGAAGGATTGCTCAAGGCGCTTTCCAGTCTCGACCGGATAATCCAGACGATTCGCTCTGCGCCGGATGTCGACACCGCGCGGGCTGAGTTGATGAATCGCTTCGAACTCAGCGAGGTACAGTCAAACGCCATTCTTGAAATGCAGCTTCGCCGCCTGGCTGCGTTGGAACAGCAAAAGCTGCGCGACGAATATGATGAAGTGATGGCGCGAGTGGCGTATCTGGAAGATTTGCTGGCATCCCCGGCGAAAATTCTGGCCTTGATTCGTGAGGATATTGCCCAGGTAGCCGAGCAGTTTGGCGATGATCGCCGGACCGACATCATCTATGGCATGAGCGCGGATTTCAATGAGGCCGATCTGGTGCGCGAGGAAGAAGTGGTCATTTCGCTGACCAAGCGCGGTTATATCAAGCGGGTGCCATCCAGTGCTTACCGGGCACAGCGGCGCGGTGGTAAGGGCGTGATTGGCTTCGCCACCAAGGAAGAAGACGCGTTGGAGGATATGTTCGCGTGCAGCAGTCTTGATCATCTCCTATTTTTCAGTGATCGAGGCAAAGTGTATGCGGAACGCGCCTACTCGATCCCAGAGACCGTGCGCGCTGGCAAAGGCACACTGATTCATACAGTACTGGCAATGGATACCGATGAACATATCACCGCGATCCTGCCTGTGAGTGATTTTGACTTTGAAGGCTATTTCGTGATGGCTACCCGCTTTGGGCGTATCAAGCGGGTTCATCTGGATGAATTTTCTGGTGTGCGTCCCAGCGGCTTGATTGCCATCAGCCTGGAGCGGGGTGATACCCTGAACTGGGTGAAATACACCGATGGTGACCAGGACGTGATGCTGGTCACAGAGGGCGGGCAGTGCTTGCGCTTCCACGAGTCGGAAGTGCGTGTGATGGGGCGGCCTGCGGCGGGGGTCAACGCAGTGCGGCTGGCCGATAACGATGCGGTAGCTGGTATGGATGTGATTGATGCCGAGCATACGCATCTGCTGGTGGTCACCAGCCACGGTTTTGGCAAACGTACCCCACTGGACGAATACAGCGCCAAGGGGCGTTATATCATGGGCGTGCGAACCCTGGCACGCAATGAAAAAACCGGCCCTATCGTCGCCATACGCTGCATCAAGGAGAGCGACGATATTATGCTCATCACACGTGAAGGTGTGGTGCTGCGCACTCAACTCCATGCAATTCGCGAAACGGGACGCAGTACACAGGGTGTGACGCTGATGAACCTGGCGGATGATGATGCTGTGGTCGGGATTGCCATTATGGAAGGCGAGGTGGATGTCGTCTCCAGCAATGGCAATGTCAGTGACGAAGAACCGCTAGAGTAAGACGGGAAATAAAAACGGGCGAGCTGGAAAGCTCGCCCGTATCGTTGGTAACACCAGAGGACTAGTCTTCTTCTTCGTCTTCGCGCTTGCCGCGGCCAATAACCTCGACCTCGCCTTCGCCCTCTTCTTCCATACCCTCTTCTTCTGTACCCTCTTCTTCTGCGCGGGCTGCTGCTGGCTGTGCCACGCGCACGATCATTTCCTCAGGATCGTTAAGAATGTTGATATGCTCGCCCAGATCAAGATCGCGGACATGGACAGCCGCGCCGATCTCAGTGAGACCACTGAGGTCAACCTCGATCTGATTCACGAGATATTTTGGCAGGGTTTCAATGGAGAGGGAGGTGGTGCCGGGGAGCAGGATGCCCTCGCGTGAGGCGACCACTGGGCTTTCGCCCACATAAGTGATATGAACTTCAGTGGTGATGACCATGTCTTCGCTGACGGCGAAGAAATCCGCATGCAGGATCGTCCCTTTCAGGATGTCACGCTGCACTTCGCGGGCGACCACTGTCTGGGTTTTGCCACTGACAGTGACATCAATCAGGTTGGTACCACCGGCATTCATCAGTACCAGCTCCAGCGGGCGATAGGGAACTTGCAGGTGCATCGGCTCGATCTTGGGGCCATAAACCACAATCGGAACCAATCCCTCGTTGCGAAGCTGGCGTACTTTCTTGCCGACGACCGTACGCGGTTGTGCTTCGAATGTAAATTCAGCCACAGCATCACTCCTTCATTCACACTCACGTCCTGCGTGAGATATTCTTTGGTATTTAATTTGTAGAGGGCAACGCGACCGCGTACCTCGTGCCTCTGCATTCTATCGGCAGGATAAAGCCGCGTCAATGCTCAACAAAGCAAACGCGCCGGTTTAACCAGCGCGTTTGCTTTGTTGAGCGGGTAACGGGACTCGAACCCGTGACACCTTGCTTGGGAAGCAAGTGCTCTACCAACTGAGCTACACCCGCAAGATGCAAGAATTATAGGCTGGCTGGTGTACAGTGTCAAGAGAATAACACCCTCATACGATCACACATCGCCCCGGCTACAGGTATTCATGATATGATCGTCGGCATGACTGGCTGCATATGAATTGAAAGGTGAGCGATGGCAGGTCGGCAGTATCATATCGGGCTGGCACCGGGCGATATCGCGGAATACATCCTGATCTGTGGCGACCCGGCGCGTGCGGAGCGGACCGCTCAGTTATTTGACACGGTCACCGTGGAGCGCCGCAACCGTGAATATGTCACTTATACCGGGACACATGATGGGGTGCCGGTGTCGATCATGGCGACCGGTATCGGCGCGGATAATACGGAGATCGCGCTGGTGGAAATGTTCGCCATCACGCAAAACCCGACCATCCTGCGTGTGGGGACAACGGGCGCACTGCAACCGCAGATGCATCTGGAAGATCTGGTGATTTCGACCGGTGCGGTGCGGCTTGAGAATACCAGCGCATTTTTTGTACAGGAAGGCTATCCCGCAGTAGCCAATTACGAGGTCGTTCTGGCGTTGATTATGGCCGCCGAGCAGCAGTCCGTAACGTATCACGTGGGGCTGACGGCGACCGCACCCGGTTTTTATGCAGCGCAGGGACGCACAGTTCCTGGGCTGCCGCTGCGTTATCCACATCTGCGCGATCAACTGACTGAGTGCGGGGTCCTGAATTTTGAGATGGAAACCAGCACCCTTCTGACGCTATGCGGGTTAAAAGGGGTGCGGGCAGGCACAGTTTGCACCGCATTTGCAGCTCGTACGCGCGGCGAGTTTATCAGCACCGAGCGCAAAATTCCGGCAGAGATGCAGTGTGTTGAGGTGGGATTGGCAGCGATTCACAACCTGGCGCGTATGGATGCCGTCAAGCAAGCGCAGGGTAAAACGTACTGGTTTCCCACAGAACTGTAATGTTTCCCATAATCCGCCCTAACAAATTTACGCTGTCTTCATATAATGGCGGGTGTAGCGAAAGATAAGGTATGAAACGCTGGCGAATTGGATTGCTGGGGGCGGTGGTCAGCCTGTTGGCAATCTATTTTATTATCATCCAGGTGGATATTGGTTTACTGACCGAATCGTTCCGCAGTGCGCGTTACGGCTATGTGCTGCTGTCGGGTCTGCTGCTGGTCCTGGCGCTGATTCCGCGTGCGCTGCGCTGGCGGACATTGTTAAGTGGGGCGCTCCCTTTGTGGCGGGCGTTTCACATGATGAATGTCGCCTATCTGGTGAATGGCATTGTGCCGCTGCGCATGGGCGAACTGGCGCGCATGTTCCTGGCCCGTCGTCACGATCCTCCGGTGCCACTGTTGAAATCCGCCAGCACCATTCTTGTCGAGCGGCTGCTTGATTTACTGGCGGTACTGGTGCTGCTGGGCGTGGCGCTGGCTGCCAGTCCGACTCTGCCGCAGGACTACCGCACTGCTGCCTCTGGCTCGGTGGTGATCTTACTGGCCGGGTTCAGTGTATTGATCTTCCTTGCCAGCCAGCGCCCACTGGCGCAACGGATGGTGACCTGGGTGACAGGCTGGGTCCCGCTGCTGGCAAAATGGAACCTTCAGGACTGGCTGAACCACTTCTTAGATGGATTGACCCCGCTCACCAAACCGCGACTGCTGCTTCAGGTGTTACTGTGGACTGCCGTGGGGTGGGGAATTTCGGTGTTTGCCGGGTATATACTGATGTTCGCCTTTTTCGAGTCCGGGAATCTGGCGGCGACCTGCCTGTATATCGCAGCGGCGGCCTTTGCCATCGCCGTGCCTGCGGTGCCGGGCAACCTGGGGACTTATGAATGGGCGATCATGCTGGCACTAAGCGCGCTGAATTATGGTGATCCCACAACGGCGACTATCGTGTCGTTTGCCGTGGTCGTCCACGCGGTCAATCTGCTGGTACATGCCTGCACGGGCGCGTATGGATTGTTACGCGAAGGGGTTTCCATCAGCCAGCTTTCAGCCGGTGTCCAAGAAATGAATCAGGATTATGTCGAGCAACGGACCAAAGCCTGAAAAACTCAAGATTCTCATCTGTTTGCTGTATTATTTTCCCCACCGAACCGGGTTGACGATTCACGTGCAGCGGGTTGCGGAGGAACTGGTGCGGCGCGGCCATGAGGTGACGGTGCTGACTGCCCGTTATCATATCTCGCTGCCGCGCGATGAGACCGTTCACAACGGTGTACGGATTGTGCGGTTGTGGACTCCGCCGATTGCCATCAGCCGGGGGATGATCATGCCAGCCTATCCCTGGGCCGCATTGGGATTATTGTTGCAGCATGATGTGGTGT
>JAIOHN010000799.1 GCA_019912985.1 Anaerolineae bacterium
GCTATTATGGCGTGGAAGGTCATTATCAGGATCAACTGGCGGGGCGTGAACGTGATCGCCTTGTGAGCAATATCCCGTTTGATGTGCCACAGGATGATTTTTATAACGATCATGGCAATGATGTGGTGCTGACGATTGACCGCGACATTCAATTCCTGGCGGAAAGCGAACTGCTGCGGGCAATCACCGAAAGCGGCTCGGTCAAAGGCACGATCATCATCATGAACCCGCGCAACGGCGATATTCTGGCAATGGCGAGTTATCCGACCTTTGACCCCAATGATTACGCCAATATTCAGGATACTTCGGTGCTGGTGAACCCGGCGATCAGCGAGCAGTATGAGCCGGGGTCGGTCTTTAAGGTACTGACGATGGCGGCGGCGCTGGATACGGGCGCGGTATCGCCTTATGATACCTATGTCGACCAGGGTTCGATTGAGATCGGCGGGATTACGGTCCGCAACTGGGACCGCGCCGCGCATGGCGTGGTCGATATGACGCAGATTCTGGTGCAGTCGCTGAATGTCGGTGTCTCGACAGTGGCGCTGCGGATGGGACCAACTGATTTTTACAGTGCGTTGGATCGCTTCGGTGTGGGGCGGCCTACCGGCGTGGACTTGCAGGGCGAGGCATCCGGTATCATGTATGTGCCGGGTGATTCTGATTGGAGCGAGAGCCAACTGGGGACGAACAGCTTTGGTCAGGGTATCGCCGTGACGCCGCTGCAAATGCTGACGGCGGTCAACGCGATTGCCAATGACGGCCTGATGATGCAGCCGCACGTCTTTTACAAGCTGATTGACGGTGACCGGGTGCAGACCTCACAGCCCTCGACCCTGAGCCGCCCGATTTCTTCGCAGACGGCGCATACCGTGCGCGATATGATGGTCGCGGTGGTGCGGGATGGGCTGGATGGAAATGCCTCCGTCCCTGGTTACAACATCGCCGGAAAAACCGGCACGGCGGAAATTCCATCGCCCGTGGGTTACGAATCAGGTGTTTCGATTGCGTCGTTCGTGGGCTTTTTACCGGCGGATAATCCGCAGGTGAGCGTGCTGATTAAACTGGATCGTCCGCGCGATTACTGGGGCAGTCAGGTGGCCGCGCCAGTCTTCAAGCGGCTGGCGGAACGGCTGGTGATTTTGCTCAAAATCCCGACGGATGACATCCGACTGGCGCTGGAAAGCGAAGGCGGCAACGTGAACCAGATTGACCGTTAGATTACTGGAATCCCGTATCGATTGAGGTGAATGGATGGGACTACCGTTTGCGCTGACTGTTGGCGCATTGGCATTTCTGCTTGGCGTGATCTGGGGCGGCCCGTTTATCGAGATTTTGCGGCGGCTGAGGATCGGCAAGCAGATTCGCGTGGAACTGAGCGAACAACAGCAGAAAAAGGTCGGCACCCCGACCATGGGCGGGATTATGATTATCCTGCCGGTGGTGCTGATCGCGCTTGGCTTGAATATCGTCAGCGTGATCCGCACGGTGACCGGGCCGAGTATCCTGCTGCCGCTGTTTGTGCTGGTGGGCTTTGGTATGCTGGGGGCCATCGACGATTGGGAAGGCATCCAGCTTTCACGCGGGCCACGGGGCGAAGGGCTTTCGGGCCGGGTGAAATTCGCGGCGCAGGTGGCGCTGGCGACGTTTGTGGCGGTGATTATCTCACAGTATGACGGCGGCTTTACTTATGCAAACTCAGTCCTTATCCCACTGCTGGGGGAGATTCCAGTCTCGCCTATCTTCTTTATCCCGATCACGGTCTTTTTCATTGTGGCGTCGTCCAATGCCGTGAACCTGACTGATGGCCTGGACGGATTGGCAGGGATAATCACGGCCAGCGCCTTCGCTGCCTATGGCGTGATCGCCTTTTTACAGCAGCAGATTTTTATTACCCAGTTTTGTTTCTTGATGGTCGGCTCGTGCTTCGGATTTCTGTGGTACAACGCCTACCCGGCACAGTTATTTATGGGCGATACAGGATCGCTGGCGCTCGGCGCAGCACTGGGGACGGTGGCGGTCATGACCGGTCAGTGGCTGCTGCTGCCGGTGGTGGCGATTGTGCCGATCGCGGAGACGCTCTCCGTGATCTTGCAGGTGGCTTCTGCGAAGTATACGCGGCGTTACTGGGGCGTGGACCGGCGCATCTTCCGGCAGGCCCCCTTACATGGTCATTTTGAACTTGGCGGCTGGAGCGAGACGCAAATTGTCCAGCGTTTCTGGCTGGTGGGGCTGCTGGCGGCCATGCTCGGTGTGGCACTGGCGCTGGTTTAACTCATGCAAGCGCGCCGACCTCTTTATCAATTTCCAGGCAATTCACAGGTGATGATTTATGCAGAATGACCCACTCGACGGCAAGCGGGTAGTGGTATTGGGTTTCGCGCGGCAGGGGCGAGCGCTGGCGCGCTGGTTGCCACGTGTCGGCGCGGATGTCGTCGTCAGTGACCGCAATCCGATTGATCATTACAACGGCGACCTTGCCCCCTATCACAACGTGCAGTTTGTGCTGGGCGGACACCCCGAAAGCCTGCTGGATGGCGCAGACCTGGTGTGTTTATCGGGCGGTGTGCCGCTGGAACTCGGCATCGTGCAGGCGGCGATCCAGCGTGGCATCCCGCTTTCCAATGATGCGCAGTTGTTCCTGGAGCGCTGCCCCGCGCCTGTGATTGGCATTACGGGGAGCGCAGGCAAAACGACGACAACCACATTAACCGGCGAGATGCTCAAACATGCCGGGTATAAAACCTGGGTCGGTGGCAACATCGGGGATGTGCTGCTGGATGTACTGGATGAGATCAAACCCACTGACCGGGTGGTGATGGAGCTTTCCAGTTTCCAGCTCGAAATTATGACCACCAGCCCGGCGCTGGGCGCGGTGTTGAATGTCACGCCCAATCATCTCGACCGGCATGGCACGATGGAGAATTACCTGCGGGCCAAAGCGCAGATTATCCTGCACCAGAAAAGTGACGACCTGGCGGTGCTGGGGCGAGATGATCCTGGCAGCCGTGCGCTGGAAGAAGCGGTTAAGGGCGATCTGTGCTGGTTCAGTATGCATGACATCGTCACGAATGGCGCGTTTCTGGCGGGGCAGCGGCTGCTGATCACCGGTCTCTCCACGGAAGATGGCGCGACGCATGTGGTGTGTGAGCGCGAAGATGTCCCCCTGCGTGGTGATCATAACATCATGAATGTGCTGGCGGCCTGTGCGATTGGCGGCGCGGCAGGCGTGAATCCCGAACCGATGGCCGAAGTCATTCGCAGCTTTAAGGGCGTGGTCCACCGGCTGGAAGTCGTGCGGGTGGTGAATGACGTCACCTATGTGAACGACAGCATCGCCACCGCGCCGGAACGGGTGCTGGCAGCGCTGCGCAGTTATGATGAACCACTGATCCTGCTGGCTGGCGGCAAGGACAAAAATCTGCCGTGGGAGGAGATGATCGCACTGGCGCTGCAAAAAACGCGGATGATTATCGCTTTTGGACATGCCGGGCCGATGATCATGGATGTGGTGAAGCGTGTCAGTGGGAATAGTGACGGTGTGACGCTGGTGGAGACATTGGCGCAGGCGGTCGATGTGGCGGTTACGCTGGCGCAGGCTGGTGATGTCGTGCTGCTTTCGCCCGGCGGGACCAATTATGATGCCTATGAGGATTTTGCTGAACGCGGTGAGCACTTTCGCCAACTGGTGATGGCGTTATAATGAGATGGAAGCTGTTACGTATTGTCATTATTTTATTGTATTAAGGATGGACCATGGCAGATCGACCCCTAGAACAGCCATCATTTGTTGACGCAGAGGAATCCACCAACTACGCGGTAGTTGCGCCGCCGGTTCCGGTTCGGAATGTGCGCAGCGCGCCTGTGGCGCGGCCAGCGGAACGGCAGCGGCGTTTCATCGCCACGCTGGACCCCTATCTGCTCATTATTGTAGGCTGTTTGCTGGCGGTCGGTTTGATGATGGTGTACAGCACCACCTTTGACTGGAGTTACCAGACCTACGGCGATGAATCGACGATTTTCCTGCGTCACGCCGGAAATATGGTGATTGGTGTGATCGTCATGCTGCTGCTGGCCTTCATTGATTACCGGGTGTGGCGGCGTTTTGCGGTGCTGCTGCTGCTGGTGGTAATTGGCCTGTTGATCGCGGTGTTGATCTTTGGTGACGACACGTTTGGCGCGCGACGCTCGCTGATCGGCGGTTCGCTGCAACCGGGCGAGGCGGCGGAGTTGGGCATTGTGGTGTATATGGCCGCATGGCTCAGTTCACTGCGGGCGAAAATCCGCAGTGTGACTTATGGTTTGATCCCGTTTTCGATTCTGGTCGGTATTGTCGGCGGGCTGGTGCTGTTCCAACCAGATGTCAGCACGGCGGGGATGATCTTCCTGTCCTCCGGTGTGATGTTCTTCCTGGCGGGGGCGAGCCTGCTGCAATTGTTTATCGCGGGTAGCACTGCCGGTGGCATTGGCCTGATGCTGCTGGTGAGCCAGCGTCTGGGTTATGCCAGCAGTCGTGTCGAAACCTTCCTCATCAGTGTGAATGACCCGACCGCCGCGCATTATCAGGTGCAGCAGGCGATGATTGCGTTTATTAACGGCGGCTGGCTTGGCGTCGGGCTGGGAAATGGCCGCCAGAAATTCGGCTTTTTACCCGCGCCCCATACCGATAGTATCTTCGCTGTGATTGGTGAGGAACTGGGCGTTATCGGCGCGACAATCGTTGTGTTATTATACGTGGCGTTTGCGATACGTGGTTTTCAAATGTCACGGCGCTCAGTCGATACGTTTGGCTCACTGCTGGCGGCTGGCGTGACTGTGTGGGTGGTGTCGAAAGCGCTGCTGAATATCGCAGTGATGACGGCCCTGGTTCCACCTACTGGCGCACCACTGCCCTTTATCAGTTTTGGTGGTTCATCTCTGGTCGTGCTCCTGGCCGGGACGGGATTACTCATCAGCGTGGGCCGAGTGCGCGCCCGCCAGGGCCAAAGCCCGGAACGGAGAAGTGTGGTTGCGAGTTATGATGGCGGCAGGGGGAACGGGCGGACACATTTATCCCGCTCTAGCAGTAGCCGAAGCGCTCGTCAAAAAACATCCGCAGAGTAAGCTGATTTTTGTCGGCAGTGGCGGTCTGGAACGCGAGTTGGTTGCTGGCTCTGCCGCGCTTTTCGAGGCTTATCACGATGTCCAGGCGGGACCAGTCGCTGGTGTCAGCCTGCTGCGCAAGTTGATCAGCGGAATCAAATTCGCGATTGGCGGTCTGCAAGCCCTGCAATTGATGGGCCGCTATCGTCCGCAGGCGCTGCTGCTGACGGGTGGATGGAGCGGGCTGCCAGTGGCGTTTGCTGCGCGAATGTGGCGAGTACCTGTGTTGATTTTTTTGCCGGATATTGAGCCTGGTTCGACCATTCGCCTGCTGCAACGCTTCGCTGAATCGGTGGCGATCACGCTGCCCGAATCAGCGGAATATTTCCCGGCGGGCAAGACGGTGGTTACAGGCTATCCGCTGCGCGCAGTGGTCGCCGGGGCGACACGCGACGCCGCGTTACAGCACTTTGGATTGGATGCTGCCCGGCGGACCCTGCTGGTGTTCGGGGGGAGCCGGGGCGCAAGAAGTATTAACCGGGCGCTGCTGGCAATTTTGCCGGATTTGCTGCAAGATGGTGTGCAGATTGTCCACATCAGCGGCACGCTGGATTGGCCGGAAGTGGAGGCCAGACAGCAGACCTTAGCGGATCCCACTCACTACCATGCCTTCCCTTATTTACATGACGAGATGGGGCTGGCACTGGCAGCGGCAGACCTGGTGGTCAGCCGGGCAGGGGCCAGCACGCTCTCAGAGTTTCCTTTATTTGGGCTGCCGTCGATCCTTGTGCCTTATCCTTATGCCTGGCGCTACCAGAAGGTGAACGCGGATTACCTGGCGGAGCGTGGCGCAGCGTTGATGCTGGAGGATGCGCGTCTTGATGAGGAATTGCTGCCGCTGATCCGGGATCTGCTGAATGACCCGGCACGTTTGCAGTCCATGCGCGACTGTGCGGCGGCGCTGGCGCAGCGCGACGGTGCCGACCGGGTGGCAGCGGAACTGGTGCGTCTTACGGGAGAAAATGGATGATCCAGTTATCAGCACTACTTTTATTAATGGCAATATTTTTCGCCGTGGTTGGCTTTTTGCGCGGCTGGAATCGTGAATTAATCGCCACTGCCGGTATTATCCTGGGGTTGTTCGCGCTGTTCCAGTTCGACAGCCTGCTGCGCGGGGTTCTGCTGGCAGGTGTGGCCCAGGAGCAGGTATTCCTGGTGCAGGCGATTATTTTTATTCTGATCGTGTTTTTCGCTTACCAGACACGAGCGCTGGGCCGGTCACGTGGCCCGGATGGCCGTGACAGCCTGCAAGAGAGTGTCCTGGGCGGGCTTGTCGGTTTTGTGAACGGCTACCTCGTCTGGGGGTCTTTGTGGTATTTCATGGACATTAATCAGTACCCGCTCAGTCCGTGGGTGATCGCACCTGCGCCGGGTTCGCCAAGCGATCAGGCGCGGGAACTGCTGCCGCTGGTGATTCTGGGCGGCGGGGCCAACGGCGATGGTAACCTGCTGGCGATCGCCGTGATCGTCCTCTTCCTGTTTGTGTTGATCGTCATCTGAGAGGGCGCAAATGCTCAATCTGAATCTGATTCCCGGCCAGCATATCCACCTGGTGGGTATCGGCGGGTTCGGTCTCTCTGCGATTGCCCGTGTCCTGCTCCAGCAGGGCTTTTATATTACGGGTTCGGATCGCAATGCCAACGCGCTGACGGATGCGCTGGAAGCCGAAGGTGCCACCATTTACATCGGCCATGATGCGCAGCATGTGATGGGTGCGGAGCTGGTCATTGCTTCTGCGGCGGTCCCGCCTGAGCATGAAGAACTGGCGATGGCCCATGCGTTGGGGATTCCGGTATATAAGCGCGCCGATGTGATCAAGTCAATCATGAGCGGACAGGCCGGGATTGCGATTGCGGGGACGCATGGCAAAACCACCACAGCCGCCATGACGACCCAGATCCTGCTGCAAACCGGGCGTGATCCCAGTTATATCATCGGCGGCATTTTGCGCAGCACCGGCACCAATGGCGCGCTGGGACGTGGCAAATCATTCGTGATTGAGGCAGATGAATACGACAATATGTTTCATGGCATCTGGCCGCAGATCGCCGTGATTACCAGTGTCGAATACGATCATCCTGATTTTTTCCCCAATCATGCGGCGATGGTCAAATCGTTTGCGACCTTTGTCGGACGCATTACGGATGGTGGCCTGTTAATCGCCTGTGCCGATGATCCCTCGGCGATGATTCTGGCACGGAATCGTGAAGTGTTGGGCCGAGAGATCACGACTTATGGCATTGAAAATCCGCAGGCTGATTGGCGCGCTGTGCGCATCCACACCGATGATTCGCAGATGACGGTGTTCGATGTAGTACATGTGGATCATGACGACGAGGTGATGGTCACGGTGCGGCTT
>JAIOHN010000800.1 GCA_019912985.1 Anaerolineae bacterium
CGTGGATTGTTCCTCTTTGGTCATGCCACCGCGCGCGCCGATGGCGTCAATCTCATCAATGAAGATCACCGCCGCGCCATATTCCTTGGCGGCATTACGGGCCTTGCGATAGACATTGGAGACTTTAAGCGGGGCGATGCCGACGAACATCGAATTCATGGACGACGCATCCACAAAGAAGAATGGCACACCGGCTTCGGTACTGATGGCCTGTGCCAGCCACGTTTTACCGGTTCCGGGCGGGCCTTCCAGCAGCAGGCCGTTGAGCGGCTCCCCGCCGGATCGTTCAAAAGCACGCACACCGCGCAGCAGAGTCACCACCTGCTTGGCCTGTTCCAGCAGCTCCGGCTGGCCGCGATAATCTGCAAAGCCCACGCCTTCCTGTCCCGGCCAGATGGTGTACATGCGCGAACGCCCCAGGAACCAGAACATCAGCCCGAACTGGCCGATAATCAGCGCGCCCATAAACACAAAGCGCAGCAGGTAGGGGACCGCCACCACCATGAAGTTGATGAGGCTGGTCATGAAATCCGCATCCAGCAGCGCTGCCAGCACAAGGATGCCGATGATGAGCTTGCCCCAGTTATTGGCGAAAAAGCGCCGGATGCGGTTGGGTAGGCGATTTCGCTGGTCGACCAGCGTCTCCTCATCTTCCCAGGCATAGCGTCGGCGGTCGATCACCGGCTTCCTGTCTTTCGGGTCGAGCGTGGTAATGCTACTCATGACATCTTCCCTCAAAACTTATCGATACAATCACATCAGTTAATCATAAACAGTGGATGATTCGGTTGTCCCTGATACAGTTCCGTGGTTTCTGGGCTTTGATAATCGAGCGTGCCGTTGGCGATGAGATCTAAAAAGTCAGCCAGGCCACGTGGCCCACTGAGGTACGAGATCGCATCCGAGCGGTCAATCAGTGCGTTCAACTGCACCACGCCGACAAAGCTCAAGCCGCCGTTATCCAGCGTGGGAACCCCCTGCGGCGCGATAAAGCTGACATGGAGCGCGCTCGTCCCTTCGCTCTCGCGCATGGTCCCCTGCCACGTCAATTCCATGGCCTGTTGGATCGCGCTATAGAGGTTGATAAGGCCCTCCTGCGTCTGGGTATCCACATCCGAAGGAGGATTAAAGAGCATGTTGACGACAAAGGTGTCGTCCTCAGCGTTTTTGCGAATTTCGATGATGTCTACATTGGGGTCAGCATTTTCGATGCGGTCGGCAGCCGCCATCAGTGAGGGATCGGTATCACCGGTTTTGTCAGCCATCACCAGATCAGAGAGCTCAACCACCTCGGCAGAGAGCGCTTCGTCAGAGGTTGCCTCGCCGCTGAGGACGCGCAAACCGGGGAACACACTGCAACCAGCCACAAAAACCAGTAGGAACGAGAAATACCGCAGAACCTTCATGGTACAAATCCTCTAAAAGATGAACAAGATGGGCAGGCTGGTTGGTCATAAATCTCGACTGAATAACCTCTTTTTAAACCTATTTTAACGTGATACGTTTAAAATCTTACAATTGGATTGCAGATTCTAGCAATTTCTTAATCCTCAGCCTGAGAGTTTATGCGCTCTATCCGCTATACTCTCGAGTTACTTGTAAGGTTCGCACAAAATTTCATCAATACAGGCTTAACCCCTTGAGGCTGAATCGATTATCGTACTCCGTATTGTGTAAAAACATACTATCGCTGCTCATGTTACTGCCGCTGACAGCCAGTATGCAGGGGCCTTCGCTGCCACCCTGTGACCAGCGACCGCACCATATCGACCCGCCATGGGTCGATGGTTCGCAGTACTGCCTGGAGGAAGTGCTCAACGACGAAAGCGCCGGGCAGTTGGCCTACAGCGCGCTGGCGGTCGGCGAGGATGGCACGCTGTATGCCACGCGCCCGCTTTATGGTCAGGTAATGGCGCTGACCGACACAGATGGCGACCGCCTGCCCGATGCCAGCGAAGTGCTGATCGACGGGCTGACGACGCCCAATGGGCTGGCGGTTTATGATGGCGCGCTGTATATCGCTGGTGGGTCGCACATCTACCGCTGGCAGGCGGGCGACCTGACCACACTGGTAGATGATCTACCAGCGGGGGCGGGCTTCTGGACCAGCGGAATCGCAATCGGGCCGGATGAGCGCCTCTATGTGGCGACCGGGGCAAACTGTGATGACTGCGTGCCAGATGAGGGTCGCGGCGTGATTTACAGTTTCGCGCTGGATGGCAGTGACCGGCAGTTGGTGGCCGAAGGACTGCGGCAGCCGGTGGGTCTGGCGTTTCTCGATGGCACGCTGTGGGTGAATGACAGCGCACGCGAAGGGTTGTTCGATACCCCCAACCTCGATGAGCTGAACCGCGTCACTCCAGGCGCACATTTTGGCTGGCCTTACTGCATCGGCGCGGAAAACACACCGGATCTGGCTGGCGATTTCGACTGCGCGCAGGCCAGTCCACCGGTCATGACTTTTCCCACCGGCAGCAATCCGCTCGGCATGGCGACTTACCGGGGTGGTGCCTTTCCAGATTTGGCGAACCGCCTGATTATGGTGCAGGGTGGCGAGGCGGAGCATGTCGATCTGCGCGGGTTTGCCGTGCTGGCGCTGCGTGTGGATGAGTCCCCCACTCAGGAGACCGCGCTTATCCCGGCGGAAACCGGCGACAACTTTGGTTTCACCGTGCAGGAGATGAATTACCGCACCAGCGGATTCTGGCCGCGCCACCCGCTCGGCGTGGCGGTTAGCCCGGAGGGATGGATTTACGTCAGTGTGAACGGGGGGCAAATCCTGGTGCTGCGACCTTTGCAGTAGATTCACAATTGACCCTTTAAAAGCCGCTATATCCCCATATAATCCAAATATATCCCAAAGTACGGAGAATTAGGCGATGGAAGACCGCTATATTTGCCCGGAATGCGGCGCGGTCCTGCCTGCGGGTAAGACCTGCATCGAGGATTTTCACCAGATGCTGGCCTGGGAAACGGAAGACCAGCGCCTGGGCGTGGTGCATCACCTGATGGTGCCCAGTTATTACATCCAGCATCCCAGCCTGTATTCACCAGAGGGGCTGCGATGGGCGCACCGGCTGCTGGCTAATTTTGCCGAACAGGATCTCTCCCCAGAAGAGGCTCGACGCCGCCAGCGTGATCAAGTCGATTCGAGCCAGCGTGACTGGAAGATCAAAGGCACGCCGGAATCACATGGCAGCTATGATCCACCCATCGCGTGGACGATGCATGCCAGCGACGTGACCGCCAGAGGCATGGCACATTACATCACGCAGGTGCGTACCTGGGCAAAGTCCATCTGTGACACACTGAGGGCAGCGGGTTATCTCGATGCGTAGTTCCAGCTAGGCGTGGGTACGATCATAAGCCTGCTGCATGTAATTGAGCATCCGGTCATCGACCTCGCCGGGATCGCTGATTTCAATCATGTGGGTGATATTGGGCATCGCGCCCAGGCTCTTGCCCTTCTGCACGTAATCATCAAACGGCTGGTCGAGATCCATGCCGACGCGCAGCGTCTTTTTGGTCGGCGTGACGCAGGCGAAGCATTTTTTGCCCTCAATCGAGATGTAGGTTTTGGTCGGCACACAGACCACATCGTCCAGCTTTTCCGTCACCAGTGCTGCGACCGCCTCATACGCCGGGAGCAGATGGGGCTTATCCTCGAATAAGCGGGCAAACAACACCTCGTAATCATAGACCGGCTTGCCATCGTTGAGATAGATGCCTGCCAGAAACGCAGCCTGCATGTGATTGAGGCCGTGTTCGCTTTTGATCCACTTGATGAGGGCGTTCTGCTTACTCTCGCCTGATTGCGCCAGCAAGGTCATCCACTCGTCGAGTGTTTTGCCGGTTTTCTCCGCGCAGGTGGCGATAAATTCCTGTTCCAGACGCTGCGAATCGCGTGCCATCGGTTGTCCTCCTTGACGTTGCAGGTGAATACAATAGAACAACCGTACCGCTTAAAGTCAGCTTTAAGTCAAGCCCTTGCCGTACACGAACCCCGCCAAACCCGCTATAATGCCTCACCGTTTAGCGGTTGTATCATGGAACGACTTTGAAAACATCCTCCAAGTTACTCCTCATCTGCCTGGGCGCACTGGCGCTGCGGCTGGCGCTGGCGACGATCGTCCACCATCCCGGCATCGGGGACTCGAATCATTACTACAATGTAGGTACTGCGCTGGTGGAAGGGCGCGGCTTTAATATCGACTACATCTGGCAGTACCATGTCCCGCCGCCACCCGGCCAGCTCATGCATCCCGAAGATCATTGGATGCCGCTGACCAGTGTCATCGTCGCCGCGTCATTCACGCTATTTGGCGAGGGCGTCTTTAGCGCGATACTCCCCTTTATCCTGATGGGCGCATTGGTGCCGCTGGTCGCCTTTTATGCCGCACGCCAGTTTGAATGCAGCGAAGAAACAGCGCTGTGGGTAGCGCTGCTGGCAGCCGTGCTGCCAGAGTTTGTTCTCAATTCGCTGCGCAGCGATACCACCATCCCCAATCTGCTGCTGGTAGTCGGGTCGGTGCTGCTGCTTATTCGCGGACTTCAGCGCGGCGGAATCTGGACGTTCGCTGTGTCCGGGCTGCTGGCCGGGCTGGCTTATCTCACGCGCAGCGACAGCCTGCTGATTATGCCGATGCTCGCGGTGGTGTTGATTGTTTATGCGCTGCGGGGCAAGCACTTTTCCGGGCGCTGGCGCTACGCAGTGCTGGTGCCGCTGGCCGCGCTGCTGGTGGCGCTGCCCTGGATGCTGCGCAATCAAGCGCTGTTCGGCACGCCCACCACGCCTCAGATGAGCACGATGTTTTTCCTCACGGATCACCGCGAACACTACTTTTACGACAGCAGCCAGCTCACGCTGGAGGGGATGCTGGCACGACAGACTCCGGCGCAGCTGATTGGCAAACGCCTGTTTGAACTGGCGGCCAGCGTCAAGCTGATGTACACGACGCTGGATGTGTTTCTGCCAGTGGCGGTCGCTGGTGGGCTGCTGCTGGTGCTGGCGGCGCGTGACCGTGACCGCCTGCTGACCATCGCCCCGGTGCTGATTCTGCTGCTCGGCGCGACGATTTTTTACGCGGTGCTGGTGCCATACAAAAGCCAGGGCGGCAGCTTCAAGAAAGTTTATATCACGCTGATTCCGCTGCTGCTGCCATTGGCGGGGTACGCGCTGGAACGGGTGATTCACGATCCCCGCCTGAGAGCAGGTACGGTGCTGCTGGCCGCGCTGTTCATGACTGCGAACGCGGTCGAACTGGTGCGCGCCGATGCCACCTTAGCCACCAGCTATCGCCAGTATATCGAGCAGGTGGCAGCGACGGCGCTGGCACTGCCGGATACCAACGGCGACGGCGACATTATCCTGATGGCGCAGGACCCGTTCGCGCTGCGCATGGCCGGGGTACGCTCGGTGATGATCCCGATGGAAGATCGAGACACGGTGCTGGAAGTGGCGAAACGCTACCGCGTCGATTACATGATGGTGCCGCCAGAGCGCCCGTCGCTGGATGCGCTTTACGAAGGCACCGAGAGCGACCCGCGCTTTATCGAGGCCGCTGCCATCCCCGGCACCAATGCCCGCCTCTACGAGCTTGATTATGACTGATGCGGCTGTGCTTCCAACGCATGTGCAGTCTGCCTCACGCGCACAGCAGCGTCTGTTGATCACGGTGCTGGCGCTGGCGCTGGTACTGCGGCTGCTCTACGGGCTTGGGCAAAACCCCGCTGAGGTATATGGCAATACCGGCGGCGACAGCGGCTGGTATCTGGCGAATGGTTATGCGCTGGTGACTGGCTTCGATGACGATTTCCTGACGCAGCCAGATGGCAGCAGTTATCCGATCATGCTGCGCGGCCTGCCGACGCCGCCAATTTACCTGTTGTTCGTCGGGCTGTGGCAGGCGATTTTGCCCGCCGAGGCCGCAGTCATCGCCATTCGCATCCTACAGGCCCTCCTCGGCACCCTGACCTGTTACCTGGCTTACCGGCTGGCAGCCCATATCAGCGGCAATCCACGCGCGGGACTGCTCGCGGCGGGTGTGTTAGCCATCTCCCCGGCTTTTGTGATGGAACCAGCACAGATCGCCACCGAGACGCTGTACATCGCCCTGTTGATGGGCGCGTTCGTGGTTTACCTCGAAGAGTCGTCCTCTCGAGGGATGCTGGTGAGTGCGCTGCTGTTGGGACTGGCGACGCTGACACGGGCGGTGCTGCTGCTGTTCCCGCTAGGACTGGCGCTGCATCTGCTGTTGGTTTATGGCTGGCGGCGCGGGCTGAAGCTGGCGGGCGTGCTGCTGGTCATTTATGCGCTGGTCGTGAGCACCTGGACGATCTACAGTTACGCACGCTGGCAGCGCTTCGTGATTGCCGGGGAAGGGTTCGCGGCTTTCCTCTATGTGGGCGCCAGTCCCGATGGCTGGCAGGGCGGCGAAGCGGTTGATGAAGCGCTGGGTGTGGGTGAAGATGGCCCCACGCAGGACAACTACACCGAAGGCGCGCAGGACATTATCGCCCGCGATCCATTGGGATACATTCAGCGGCGGGTGAGCGAACTGGCAGAAGCGGTCATCCAACCACACGGGACGGTCTGGTTCAGCGGGCCAAGCCTCAAGCAGATGACCACTGATTGGTTACGCGAAGATCGCAGTCTCAGCGGACTGCTGGCGCTGACTCAGGGCGAAGGTTTCTGGCCGAAACTTGCGCTCTATATCTTCCATTTCGCTGGGATTCTCGGTGGCATCATGGGCATGTGGCGCTGGCGGTCGCAGTGGCGCGTATGGCTGCCGCTGGCTGGGTTTATCCTCTACACGCTGTTGATTCATCTGGTGCTGACCGCGCTCCCGCGTTATCTGTTCCCGGTGGAAGCAATCTGGTGGGTGCTGGCGGGGTTGGCGATGGTAAACATATCGCAACACTCTTAAATTAAGCTATTATATTAAGCAATTTATATT
>JAIOHN010000801.1 GCA_019912985.1 Anaerolineae bacterium
GTATAAAAGCGTTTAACTCAG
Source organism: Anaerolineae bacterium (assembly GCA_019912985.1). Lineage (GTDB taxonomy): Bacteria > Chloroflexota > Anaerolineae > Aggregatilineales > Phototrophicaceae > JAIOHN01. The sequence goes on from JAIOHN010000801.1 coordinate 22, forward strand.
TGAATTTGATAAATTTTTCACATGCTCACAGTCGATCTGAGTGAAAACCTCAACAATCACCTAAGTTTACAGATCAGGGCAACTTTGAACTGCCACAGAAAACAAAATTAGGTGGCGCGATTTTCTTATAAAGACTTAACAGAGCAGCCTCTTGACATCCGATGAACATCAACTACACTGATAATCAATATATATGATAATCAACAAGGTTGATAAATTGGATGGATGAAACCTGGGATGCGCAAACCCTGGCAAAAAGAATGCTTGAGGTGATGCCAAAATTGAGCCGATTGATGGCGCTACGGATGAACACCCTGACTGAGAAGGAAGCGACTTTGATGCAGATGGGCGCGTTACACATGTTGATCAACAACAACCGCATGACTACCAGCGATCTTGCCAAAAAACGTCAGGTGAGTCTTCAGGCCGCAAGCACATTTGTGCAGGGTCTGGTGGATCGTGGTTGGGTGGTGCGCGTTGATGATCCGAATGATCGCCGCCGCTCAATTCTGGAAGTGACGCCGGAAGGCAGAATCCGGGAAGCGGAATTACGGGATCTCATGACCAGCTACATGGCTGATGCACTGACAAGCCTGAGTCAGGAAGAAATAGACGCTGCAAAAATCTTCCTGGCTGGGTTAAACCGCTTGACAGAGCAATACGATAGCTTCGAGGAAGCAGCTACCCCGAGCGATACATAGGTCCCACACTGGGACAACCATAGGGTACACAAACGGGCAAACAACAATGACACGAATACTGAAGTATGTAAGGCCATTCACGGGGATGGTCCTGCTGGCTATTGTGCTCCTGTTTTTCCAGGCAATGGCCGATCTATCCCTCCCCACCTACACGGCAGACATCGTCAATGTAGGTATCCAGCAGGGCGGTGTTGAAAACGCCGTACCGGTCGCCATCCGCGAAAGTGAAATGAACAAGCTATTGATCTTCATGAGCGATGAGGAATCTGCGCAGGTGATGGATGCCTACCAGTTGGTAGAACCGGACACGCCAGAGGCGGAAACCTACGTAGGCGACTATCCAATCCTCGCAGATGAGGCTGTTTATGTCCTGCAGGACAATGACAGAAACACAATTGACACCCTGAATCCGGTGATGGGCAAGGCTTTTCTCGCCGTCACAGGTATTCAGCAGGCGATTGATAATCCGTCAAGCGTCCCTGAAGGCAGCTTTGATCTTTCCTCCCTGCCCCAGGGTGTTGATATTTTCTCGTTGATTCCGAGCCTGCCCGCGGTCATCCGTGATCGGATTACGAGCATGGTGAACGAGAATCTCGCAGCGTTGAGCGACGACATGATTATTCAGTCGGCAACCGTCGCCGTGCATTCTGAGTATGAAGCAATTGGGATTGATACCAGCACGCTGCAAAACAACTACATCATCCATACTGGCGTTCTGATGCTGATTATCTCGCTCTTCTCAGGGGTCTGTACGATTGGGGTGGGTTTCCTGGCAGCGCGCACTGCCGCCGGTACAGCACGCGATATTCGACGTGCGCTCTTCACACGGGTCGAGCATTTCTCAAACTACGAGTTTGATAAGTTTTCGGTCTCATCGCTGATTACGCGTACCACCAACGACATTACGCAAATTCAGATGCTGATCGTCATGGTGATCCGCATTGTGTTTTACGCGCCAATTCTGGGCATCGGCGGCATCATCATCGCGCTGGGTACAGCGCCATCCATGTGGTGGACCATCGCGCTGGCCGTGCTGGTGCTCATTGGCCTGATTGTCACGATCTTTTCACTGGTTTTACCCAAGTTCAGGCTCATTCAGACGCTCATTGACCGTCTAAACCTGGTATCGCGTGAAAACCTTGCGGGCATGATGGTGGTGCGTGCCTTTAACACGCAGGCGTTCGAAGAAAATCGCTTCGATGCCGCCAACCGCGAGCTGACAGACACCAATCTTTTTGTGGGCCGGGCAATGGCAGCGATGATGCCGGCAATGATGCTGATCATGAATGGCGCTACCCTGCTGGTGATCTGGGTGGGTGCGCATCAGGTTTCGCAGTTGACCATTCAGGTTGGTGATATGATCGCCTTTATGCAGTACACGCTCCAGGTGGTGATGTCCTTCCTGATGATGTCGATCATGTTCATCATGATCCCACGCGCGGCAGTTTCGGCGGATCGTATTGCGGACGTACTGGAAACCGAATCGAGCGTGAAGGATCCAGAAGACCCGAAGGCGTTCGAACCTTCTGCTCACAGCCAGGTCGAGTTTCGGAATGTTTCCTTCCGCTATCCGGGTGCAGAAGCAGATGTGTTGCATAACATCACCTTCACTGCCCAACCCGGTACCACAACGGCGTTCATCGGCTCGACAGGCTCCGGTAAATCGACCTTGGTCAATCTCGTCCCACGCTTCTATGATGTGACCGAAGGGGAAATCCTCATCAATGGCGTGGACATTCGTGATATTACCCAACATGATCTGCGCTCCACCGTCGGCTATATCCCGCAAAAGTCGGTGCTGTTCACTGGGACAATTGAAAGCAACTTGCGTTATGCCGATGAAGACGCCAGCCTGGAACGGCTGACCGAAGCAACAGAAATCGCCCAGGCACAGGAATTTATCTCTGAGAAGCCGGAAGGGTTAGCGACACCGATTTCACAAGGCGGCGTGAATGTCTCCGGTGGTCAGCGGCAGCGGCTGGCGATTGCCCGCGCACTGGTGAAACACGCGCCCATCTACGTGTTCGATGACAGTTTCTCAGCACTGGACTTCAAGACTGATGCAGTTTTACGTAAAGCGCTCAAAGAGAAAACTGGCGACAGCACCATCCTGCTCGTGACACAGCGCGTTTCGACTGTCCAGAGCGCGGAGCAGATCATCGTGTTGGACGAAGGTCGCATTGTCGGCCAGGGAACGCATGATGAGCTGATGGGAACCTGCACCGTCTATAGAGAAATTGCCGAATCACAGCTAGGCATAGGAGATATGGCATCCTGATGGCACAAAATAACGAACACGAAACGAGAAACGAACGCCCAGCCCGTCCAATGGGCGGTGGCCCGATGGGTGGCGGCCCCATTGGTGCGCCAATCAGCAAAGCCAACGACTTTCGCGGGACGATGAAGAAACTGATCGCCTATCTCAGCCGGTATCGCGTTGTCCTGATCATCGTATTCATCTTTGCGATAGCATCCACCATTTTCTCGATCGTCGGTCCCAAGATTCTGGGTGAGGCGACCACGAAGGTGTTTGAAGGGGTCATCGCTCAAATTCGGGGCACAGGTGAGGGAATTGATTTCGAGAGCATCGGCAATATTATTCTCCTGTTGGTGGTGCTGTACATCATCTCCGCCATCTTCCGCTTTATCCAGGAATACATCATGGCGGGAGTCGCCATGCGCGTCACCTACCAGATGCGTAAGGAGATTGCTGAGAAGATCAATCGTCTGCCGCTGCGCTACTTTGATGGCACTACGCATGGTGAGGTGCTGTCGCGTATCACCAATGACGTGGATACCATTAGCCAGTCTCTCAACCAGAGCCTGGGTCAAATCGTCACGTCAATTACCACTCTGATCGGCATCCTTATCATGATGCTGTCGATCAGTATCATCATGACCGTCGCCACGGTGATCGTGATCCCGTTATCACTCGGCATCATTGCCGTTGTGGTGAGAAAGTCACAGGTGTACTTCAAGGAACAGCAAGTTTACCTGGGGCATATCAACGGCCATGTGGAAGAGACGTACAGCGGTCATAACGTCGTGCAGGCATTTAACGGTGAAGAGCGCAGTATCGAAACTTTTAACGGGTTCAACGAGACACTCTTCGACTCAGCCTGGAAATCCCAGTTTCTGTCCGGCTTGCTAATGCCAATCATGACCTTCGTCGGCAATCTTGGCTATGTCATCGTGTCGATCATTGGTGGTTATCTAGCCATTCGCAACCTGATCACAGTCGGCGATATTCAGGCATTCATTCAGTATTCGCGCCAGTTCAACCAGCCGATCATGCAAATCGCCAATATCTCCAATGTGTTGCAGCAGACAGCAGCAGCGGCCGAACGTGTCTTCGAATTCCTGAGCGAAGAAGAAGAAGTCCCCAATACGACCACACCAATCCAGGTGGATGAGGTAAAAGGCCGTGTTGAATTTAAGGATGTGGAGTTCGGGTATCACGATGATAAAGTCATCATCCACGATTTCTCGACAAAGGTGGAACCCGGACAGAAGATTGCTATCGTTGGCCCCACGGGTGCCGGTAAGACGACGATTGTCAAGCTGCTGATGCGCTTCTACGATGTCAACAAGGGCGTAATCCTGGTCGATGATTATGACATCCGGGACTTCACACGTCACGATTTACGCAGCATCTTCGGCATGGTGTTGCAGGATGCCTGGCTCTATAACGGGACCATCATGGAGAATATCCGTTATGGCCGTCTCGATGCTACTGACGAGGAAGTTATCGCAGCGGCAAAAGCTGCCTATGTGGATCACTTCGTGCGCACCCTGCCCGATGGTTACGACACCGTTCTTGGCGAGGATTCGACCAACATCTCACAGGGACAGCGCCAGTTGGTAACAATTGCGCGTGTCATCCTCGCAGATCCTCGTGTACTCATTCTGGATGAAGCGACCAGCTCCGTCGATACCCGTACCGAGGTGCTCATCCAGCAGGCAATGGATAGCTTGATGGTGGGCCGCACCAGCTTTATCATCGCCCATCGTCTCTCAACCATCCGCAACGCGGATTCGATCCTTGTGATGCGGGATGGAGACATTGTGGAACAAGGCAACCATGATGAACTGCTGATGCAGAATGGTTTTTACGCTGAGCTGTACAACAGCCAATTCGAGGGCGAGCCAGAGGAAAGTTACGTCGCTTAGCAAGGCTCGTTCGCAGCGATCGCCACAGCCCATGATTTTCATGGGCTGTTTCATTTCTAGCAGGTGAGGAACAACAGATTACTTGGATAGCACATAAAAGCGTTTTGGTGATCACCCCCCGGTCTTGGCTATAATAGACCAGGAGCGAACAAGGATACAAAATCATGAAAGCAATTGTGTGGACCAAATATGGATCACCGGATGGTCTTCAACTCCAGGAAGTAGCGAAACCCACACCCAGGGACCATGAGGTCTTGATAAAAGTACATGCGGCCACCATAACCGCAGGCGACTGTGAGGCACGGGGTTTAAAATTCCCATTCTGGCTTGCAATCCCCATGCGCATCTATATGGGTCCCATAAGACCGCGAAACATCATTCTTGGGCAGGAGTTGGCCGGAGAAATTGAAGCTGTCGGCAAAGATGTCACACGTTTCAAGCCGGGCGATCAGGTTTTCGGGACGACCGGTTTTCGTTTTGGAGCTCACGCTGAGTACAACTGTCTACCAGCAGAATCTGATGATGGCGCGCTGGCGATCAAACCAGCCAACATGACTTACGAGGAAGCCGCTGCTGTACCGACGGGCGGGTTGGAAGCACTGCATTTTCTTCGGAAAGGCAATATTCAGAGCGGAGAAAAGGTTCTGATTAATGGTGCCGGTGGCAGCATCGGGACTTTTGCAGTCCAACTTGCCAAGCACTTTGGGGCTGAAGTGACGGGTGTGGACAGCACGGGCAAAATGGATATGCTGCGTTCGATTGGAGCGGATCATGTCATTGATTACACAAAAGAGGACTTTGCTCAAAGCAGCAAAAGGTATGATGCTATTTTTGATGTGGTCGGGAAACATTCGTTTTCACGCAGTATCAAATCGCTAAAACCAAACGGTCGCTATCTTTTAGCCAATCCAGGGCTATCTACTGTGCTTCGAGGGCAATGGATTTCGAGGAGCAGCGGTAAGCAAGTCATCACGGCTTTGGCGAAACGAGAAGTAAGCGATTTGGTTTTCCTCAAAGAGCTTATCGAGGCGGGAAAACTCAAATCCATTATTGATCGATGCTATCCGCTGGAGCAAACTGCCGATGCGCACCGATATGCCGAAACAGGAGACAAAAAAGGCAATATCGTTATCACCGTCAAGCAGAGTAACGACCTGCCCAGTAGTCAGGTTTGAGCAGGTAGAACCGCAAACCAGCATGTGGAGGGCAGCACTGCTCAAATTGTCAGACAAAGGCTAACTTCAAAGATACAGCGCAGGCAATCACTTTTGGTAATCAGCCCACGCTGTCACGTCCATGCAGCAATCAATGAGCGTATTTTTCCTTTTGCTATCACAAGGTTATGGCAAGATACGTCTTCCGATGCGGTCGTAAGTCTCCATGCCAGTGCCATAAGCAGGGTTGCCATTGTAGCAGTTTCATGAGTTCATTGGCTGCGGAAACATGTCCTTCGGGTTGTGCCACTTGAAATCCCGACCTACTCGGCATTTTTCAACGCTGTTAGAGGAAGTTTTACATATTCAAACTAGAGGATTCTTAATTCACCCAAATTGTCCAAGCATAATATCCTATAGTATGAGAAAGAGCGCAAAGGTCAGATTACTCACTCCTTTGCACTCAATCCTGTGAGAAAGCAAACCATTTGCTTGCTTTGACGGAGGATAAATATATGCGAAAGCTGTTCTGGATAACTTTTTTATGTTTGATCACCAATCCCCTGCTCGCTCAGGACAATCCCTCGTTTGAGCAAACACAACTCGATGCTATCTTTCTGGTTGGTGAGGACAGCGTGACAGCCATGTACAGCTTCGGTTATACACATTCACCGGAGATGGATGAAATCCGCTGGCTGTTCCCTATACCAGCAGACGCAACAAATATCGAACTTGGCCCGGCCTATACCTTGCCACTCCTTCAGGATAAAACTGATCCGATTACCGAACCACCACGAGGCGTATGTCTTCCAAATCCGTTGTTAGTATACGGTCACGGTATAGCCCCCTTTGTCGAATACCTGCCGTCAGATGCCGCTGAAGTGGTGCGTCTAGATTCGTTTGCAGAAGCACAGGACTGGTTGGGGAATGGACTACAGGATACAGCATCATTTAGTGAGTACGAATCATTTGTTGGCTTAACCATTACTCCACAAAAGGAATCACCAGAGGGCGGATGGGCCTCGGACTTTGTCGATATTTCTCCATTACTGCTTGTAGAATATCCTGGCACCGAACTCTTCTTACCAATGAAGGCTCGCCCTTCACAACTGACAACTATCCTTGATGGTGAGTATGAACAGGATATGATGCCTGTTACGGTCTATGTCCTTGCCGATCAGCCTTACGCGCCAGCAAACTTTGAATCAGCCAGTGTTGACCTGACAGAAATCGATAACGGTACTTATGGGAATGCCATTAAAAACATCATGCGTGACTTCACTGGAGAAGCAATGTTTGGTGGCGATTTCGACAACCAATACTATTATCTAGTACGGCAGGCTCTCGAAGAACAGAATGGCCGCGCATTCATGACTGAGTACCGGCAAGCACCGAAGTGGTCCATTCAGGACAGCGTAAAGGAACGTCTACCAGACGAAATAGGTCTACTGGATTTGTGGGCCGAAGAATACTCCGTTTTGACCCGTATGCGCACTTTTGTCCGTGAAGGAAGAGATCTACCTGACCCGCAGTTTGAAGCCACACCACAACTCGAACAGTCGCGCACTGACCTCTCTACAACGGCTGACCCATCATGGTTCTGGGGCTGTACGACCCGAAAACTCTATGATCCTGATCTGGAAAGTCGCTTACCCTCAGGGCGTACTTTTATTTCGTATTTAAACGTCTACGTCGCCCATCCAGCAGATTGGTCGCTGTACACCTTAAATGAAAATACCTATGTTCTATCCCCAGAAGATATAACATCAGATAGTTTGTATCCGTTGCAAAGTATAGGGAAGTTGGAAAGTACAGGTGTAGGGCCGCCGATGCTCGTTCTACAACGCTTCGAGCAAGAGTTTGTACGTGATGGATCCTATACGAGATTGCCTGACAACACCTGGGAATTTTATTCCAAATTCACAAACGAAGCACGCCCCACTGCTGCCCGCAATGGGATCACGCTTTATTATCCTTCGCAGAGCCTCGCCAGTCCTTACAATGACGAGCCGCTTGGCACAGCTGAAGGATTTCAAGCTGTGGTTATTTCCACACATGCCGACTTTGTAGAGAACGAGCCGCTTTACATTGATATGCTGAACTTTATCGCCACACGGCAGTACTGGCTCTCACCCGACCTGCGTCACACGCTGTTTATGATTGGACCCAGTGAACGGGCGTATGAGTTTGTGGCCGTGGGTTATCCTGAAGGCTGGCTCGAAATGCTGGATGAAAACCGCCTGCGAGTCATTGCGCCAGCAGAGTCGGTCAATTTTGAGGAAGTGCCTTATGTTCGCGAGATCGTCCCACCAGAGCGAGAAAGTGCTGACCATTGGCTGCGCGACTATTATAATCTTGAGGAAGATACACACCTGCTGACACTCACCCCCTTCCATGCGAACGGGCGCAGCGGATTTGTTCAGCGCACAGGTTTCACCAACAACGCGGCAATTGAAGTCTCCGCGCCAGACGATCTATACGAGGACTTCGCCTCTCTGCTGGGGACAATCGCTCAGACCATGCAAATTCGTTATCGTGAGGAGTAGCGTTTAACTTCTTGGCACACCGTAAGTTAGCGATGGGCAGCCTTGATGATTAATTACACGAGGCTGCCCATCTGCAAGAGCCAGTGCGACGCGTTACTTCACCGCCTGCACTAAGTAAGATCGAAATGGAACGCAAATACCTGCATCGGTCTGACACTCAAATAGTAACTTCACCAATTCATCCAGGATGGCTTGCTGCGCAGCCGGCGACGCAGCATCATAACCCGGCCCCATTGGCGTGGCGTGAATATGCCTGGGTACAAATTTTTGAACAGGCGGAAGATCGAGCTTAATCTCCGCAACAGTCGTTTCCAATTCTGAAAAACCTGCTGCGTGCAAAATGCTTTGGATTTCATCAGGATCGCTGAGTTTGAAGGCCGCGCCTAGTCCAGCCGCAGTATCAGCCCCAAGATGATCGGCAATCGTGTTCACCAGATTGTAGAAGTAGGGATTCTGCTCGATGGGACACCATAGACTCAGGTAGAGGATCCCATTTGTTTTGAGAATCCGGTGCATTTCACTAAGCGCCTTTGGCCGGTCATCCAGAAACTGGAGCGTTTGAGCGCACAAAACCGCGTCAGCAGTCTCGACATTCATGGGTAAATCGTAAGCGGTTTCCTGCTGCCAATCTATTGGGGCGCCATCAATCTTCGGTAACGACTGAGCGACCTTCAACATACCCGGATTCACATCCGTGCCAATTACCTTGCCTGAATGACCAATCTTTGCAGCAGCGTACCGGGTGGCAGCGCCTGTTCCACAGCCAACATCTACAACGGTGCTGCCGGGTTTTAAGTCCGCCCAATCTACGAGCGCCTTCGCAAACGGACCCAGAATAGCAGGAACCAGAATTGCTTCATAGCGTGTCGCAGCATCACCGGCAAGCTGCCACTGTTTTGAGGTCATATCATCACTCCTGCACATTCTTGTTAAGCGGTTGCGCACAACGTACAAGATATGTTCAGATAAGACCAGTTCACATTATGTACCTGGAAACATCACCTACTTTTCGTTCCAGGCATCCATCACCTGGCGCAGAATACCCAGCTCACCAATGTGGTACGCGTTGTGATCCGCCACCACCAGGATCTCCCGCAGAATGGTATGGCCTTCTTCCCCATGCGGAATCTGAGCCATCAAGTCGGTTTGAGGATCGCGCACAATCGCTTCCAATGCATTCAGGTCAGCATGAAACTGGTCAAGGGTTTGCTGCCACGCTGCTGCATCCGCTTGTGCATCCTGCGCCGGCCAGTACTCCTTTGGCCACTCCATGTATCGGTAATTCGGATTACGAATGTAATCCAGAATGTCCCACTGCGTGATGCGTAGGTGTTCGATGAGATGCCACGGGGTGTAGGATACGTTGGGTGGATAAGTGTTGATTTGATCGGGCGGGAAATTCTTTACCGAATCGTCAAAGGACATATGTGCCTGTCGGACACTCAGCAGATTCAACAAATGTTGTCGCAGGATTTGATCATTATCCACCAGAAGTCTCCTTGCCTTTCGTCGATACAGGTTAAAAATGACTGGGATCATAGCGATTTCAGCATCAATTCGGTGAGTCTACTGGATTTGCACAAAGCCGTCGATAATTTCGTGAGATAGACCCTTTTCCAAACTCTGATGACAGTTACTATCAAGCACTCCCCCCTGACAACCAGTACCAAATTCCCAGTCATTTAATAAACTCCACCGGTTACATCATTTCTTTATCAACGGTTTAACAATGGATTGACGTGATCAATCATGATGATTCATAGAGGAGAGCCTCAATGCGCAATAATCCCCATCTTCGAACCACATTTATCCTGTTCGCATTTATCCTGGCGATGTCGCTAGTGACTTCCCCACTTTATTCCCAGGACAATGGGAAGGGTAAAGATAGAGGTCAGGGCCAGGAGCAAGAACACAACTCCCCTGGTCAGGATGAAAAGCAGGAACAGGAACAAACTCAAAATCAGAACAAAGACCAAAATTCTGAAGAGGAGCAACAGGTACAAGCAGAACCCCTTCAGGAACAGGCAGAACCATTATTGGCTTGCCAGAAGAACAATCCCGATCGTCTGGATTGCTCCAGCCTGGAAGTCTCCGGTTACTGTGAGGGCACGACCGCTGTATTCGTCATTACCAATACCGGTGAGTCTGACGATGGTGACATGATTTCAGCCACTTCATACCAGTTACTGCAAAATGGCACTGCTGTTGGAAGTGGATCGGTGCAGCTCGGCGGTGGACAAACAACCGAAATTCGTTTCGATGGCGGCGGTGACATCACACTGGTAGCTAATCAGCAGGCCGGACACCCTGGCAATAGTCAGCCTCAGGTCATCCTGAATTGCGGTACGCCAAGTATTCCTACGGAAACGGTTATACCAACCGCCATTCCTACTGAGGAAATTACTCCCGAAATCACCCCAACCGAGGAGATTACCCCGGAAGTGACGCCAACCGAAGAAGTCACGCCAGAAGTCACGCCGACTGAAGAAGTCATCCCGTTAGATTTGTTCATCTCGACGTTCTGTGACTACGATGGCTCTGTAATCTTCAGCGTCAGTAACATGGGCAGCGACATGCTGGAACCTGTACCCTATACAATCACCGATGAGAATTACAATCTCATCGAGCAAGGCGACCTGCAACTTGCCACTTATGACAGCATAATTCTCACAGTAGCCCCCTATCCTGGTGTGGTGAGGCTGATCGTGGGTGATTGGCAAGTGTACAGCGAATTCCAATGCTATACGGGCACCGAGGAAGTAACCCCAACCGAAGAGGTCACGCCAGAAATCACCCCAACCGAAGAAATCACACCAGAAGTCACCCCCACAGAAGAGATCACCCCTGAGGTGACTCCAACTGAGGAAGTCACGCCAACAGAGGAAGTGACACCAGAGATCACACCCACTGAAGAAGTGATTCCGAATGCAAGTTGCCAGAAAAACAATCCGGACCGCCTGGACTGCTCCAGTCTGGAAGTAAGCGGTTACTGCGAAGGCGATGTGGCAGTATTTATCATCCGTAACACAGGTGAAGCTGGTGAAGGCAATATGGTGTCGCCAACTGAATATCGACTTATCCGGGGCGATGCCGTTATAGGAAGCGGTTCTATCCAGTTGGCAGGCGGAGAAACATTCATCGTCCGCTATCAGAGCGGCGGTGAAGTCACCCTGGAAGCCGATCAACAAACCGGTCATCCCGGCAAGAGTCAGCCCCAGGCAACACTCACATGCGGCAGCTAAAATTTCTACAGCGAGTGAAATCACAGATGAGCGGCTTGCGGCCTGCTCATCTGTGATTCTCTTTATCAATTGCAGTGAATCTTCAGGTAAACTTTGGGCAATTTGACGCAAAAGCGAGGTAACAAATCGAGACTACAGTATCAATATCCCCATGTAATCGATTGGTACTCCGGGTGGCGACGGATGTAAGCGGCGATGAATGGACAAATTGCCTGCACCTTGTAACCTTCTGCCTGTGCATACTCTAGGGCCACATGCGCCATCTTGTTGCCGATCCCCAAACCTTCAAATTCTGGCGGTACCTCCGTGTGGGTGAAGATAATATTCTTGCCAGCAATCATGTATTGCACCATAGCGATTTTGCCATCCAGCATCACCTCAAAGCGATGCTCATCCGGGTTGTGCTTGATTTCCAGTTGATCCGAATCAATTGACATACCGATTACTCCGCTTTAAATCCAATACGTTGATGGGTACTATCGCAAAACGGCTTGTTACTCGATTGCCCACAGCGACACAACGCCGTATTATTGCCCTTGAAAAGAGTCTCCTGTGATTCATTCAGGATCTCAACTTCACCCTGGAATTCCAACGGTCCATTTGTCTCCGCGGTGATAATTAATTTACCGCCAGATCGTTCCGCTGAGCCTTCAATTGGTTCTCGCTCGCCCGCTTCAAACCCAATCTCTTTATGGGTGTTATCACAAAATGGCTTGTTCTTCGACCCACCACAACGGCAAAGTGTGACCCGTGTTTCATGCTCAAGCGCGACGGTCGTACCATGAATTGTCAAATCCCCTCGGACTTCCAGTGGGCCATTGTGTCGAATGATGATCGTATTCTGTTCTGGGGTCGCTTCGTTGTTTCCGTCTTTCCGGTCATAATGCAGCGCGCCAGAAGGACATTGTTCGATCACAGCGGCCACGTCTTCAACAGGTGCGCCATCCGCATTAATCCATGGCCGCTTCTGCTTATCAAACACGTCTGACAAATGCTTTACACAGTATTCTGCGTGAATACAACGCTTGATGTTATAGGTAATATCGACTTGATTGCCTGTATAGCGGCGGTCGTTTCCAGTGTAGAGATCGGTCATCGCGTATTCCTACTTCATTGAGGTTGCGTTGGTCAAATAAGGTGCCACCCCTTTCACAGCCTTTTGGCCTCAAAGGAGTGACACCATCCAGATTATGGCGCTGAAGAAGTTGTTTCGTCAAACTCAGCCGCGTTCACCCGGAACGATTGAGTGTGGAATGATAGGCAAGATGCTACGCAGTTTGCACAGTAAATTCTGTCCGGCGCAGGAGTTGGGCATTGATGGCGACGATGATCGTACTCAGGGACATAAAAAGCGCCCCGACTGCTGGGGAGAGGATGAACCCAACTGGCGCAAGGATCCCGGCTGCCAGCGGCAACGCCACCACATTGTAAGCTGTGGCCCAGATCAAGTTCTGGATCATCTTGCGGTAGGTCGCCCGACTCAGCTCAAAGATTTTCACCACATCCAGCGGATTACTCTTGACGAGAATCAGACCTGCGGATTCAATCGCCACATCGGTGCCAGTGCCAATCGCGATGCCCACATCCGCGCGAGTCAGTGCTGGCGCATCGTTCACACCATCGCCTACCATTGCGACCTTTTTGCCCTGTTTTTGCAGATCGCTGATTTTCTGGTCTTTATTTTCGGGCAGCACCTGGGCAAACACCGTGTCGATTCCCAATTCTGATGCAACAGATTGGGCCACTGCCTCACTATCACCCGTGAGCATCGCGACTTCAATGCCCATCTTATGCAGTCGCTCTACGGCCTGCTTACTCTCTGGCCGGATGACATCAGCCAGCGCAAAAGCCGCAGTGATCTGATTTCCAACCACAAGATATACCACCGACTGCCCTTTCCCACTGGCGCGGTCGGTAAAGCTCGAAAACTCGCCTGTCAATTCCAGGTTAAGCATATCAAGCAATCGTGGCCCGCCCACATACACAGTTTCGCCCTCGTAAGTCGCCTGTACACCACGCCCTTTAATCGCTTCAAAATCACTGACCTGGGCGGGTTTGGCACCGCTCTCCTCAGCTTTTTCACGCAGTCCGCGCGCAATCGGATGTTCGGAGTCCCCTTCCATCGCGGCCACCAGTGATAGTGTTCGCGCCTCATCCCAGTCATCAGCCAGGGAAAGATCAACCACTCCAAAGCGTCCCTCGGTCAATGTGCCGGTTTTATCGAACACCACTGTATCGATTTCGCGCGCGTTTTCTAATGCCATCCTGTCCCGCACCAGAATACCGCTCTGCGCACCGATTGAAGTGCTGATCGCGACTACCAGTGGAATCGCCAACCCAAGTGCATGTGGACAGGCAATCACAAGCACCGTCACAACCCGCTCCAGCACATCAAGCTGTAAGCCAACGGCAAGAGTCCATAATACCGCCGTGATGATCGCCACGCCGAGCGCGATGTAGAACAGCCAACCTGCGGCTTTATCCGCTAAAAGCTGTGTATTGGATTTGCTGTTCTGAGCATCCTCAACCAGCCGCATGATTCCGGCCAGCGCCGTCTCGTCGCCGGTTGCCGTCACACGCACCCGCAAACTGCCATCACCATTGATCGTACCACCAATGACTTTCACACCCGGTTCTTTGTTCACTGGCTTAGACTCACCAGTAATCATGGCCTCATTGACTTCTGAATGCCCTTCTTCGACTTGTCCGTCTGCTGGCACACTGGCACCAGGACGCACCAAAATCAGGTCGTTAGTGCTCAAGTCGCTCACTTTGACGGTTTCCGTTTGACCATCTGATGTGATACGCTCCGCTTCATCGGGCATGAGCTTCGCCAGCTCATTGAGCGCTCCTGACGCCTGTCGCACACTGCGCATTTCCATCCAATGGCCCAACAACATGATGTCGATCAGGGTAGCCATCTCCCAGAAAAAGCCTGCACTGGTATTGGTCAGTGCTGCGAAAAGGCTGTAAAGGAAAGCCACTGTGATCGCCAGTGAGATGAGTAACATCATCCCAGGTTGGCGATTCTGAATTTCCGGCACGGCCATTTGCAGAAAAGGCACGCCGCCATAGAGAAAAATGGCAATCGCAAATACTGGACCAATCAGTTGGCTGCCAGGAAACTCGGGCATACTGAATCCAAACCACTCCTGCACCATCGGGCTGAACAGCAGCACCGGCACAGTAAGCACCAGACACACCCAAAAACGGTTGCGAAACATCATTTCATGCCCGGTATGGTCTACATGGCCTTTGTGACCATGGTTATGTTGATGGCTGGAGTGATCACTGGTTTCTACTGATTCGTGATGGTGTGGTGTCGAGATGGTTTCAGGTTTCTGGACAACTTCTTCGTGCGCTTTATGTTCCATTGGAGGTTTCCTGAGCTTCTCTTTCAGAGATCAAGTTGTTATACCAATTTCATGGGTAAATTGTAATCTTATTCTATAAGATTGGATTACTTAGCATATGCGTCATATGGCGGGTTTTCTTGCATGGGGAGCTGCTCAAGGAAAGCGGATAACCAGACCGGGGTGCGCATTGACCCCGATTTTAAATTATGACATGAGGATTAATCGCCTAGAGGCTGTTAGGCACTTTTGACGATAGAATGGGGGAATGGATAGAAAACCATACCCCACTGATGTAAATGACGAAGAATGGGCATTCATTGCCCCCTATCTGACCTTGATGCGAGAAGATGCGCCTCAACGCGAATAT
>JAIOHN010000802.1 GCA_019912985.1 Anaerolineae bacterium
TGCCGCAATGACCTGGTTTTCTGTGAGCGCTGAGAATAGCAATCCGACTGCTAATGTTGCCCCGCCATACAGCCAGATACCATAATACGCCCCCGCTGCGTGACCGAGATCAGGTTGAGAAATGGAGGCAAGAATAATCTGATAGATGAGTGTTGCGGCAAGCAAAACTGAATAGAAAAACCAGGCGGCCAGAAACTTGCCCAGAACGATGGCGCTATCATTGACTGGCGCGGTAAGCAGCAGTTCCAATGTTCCTTCGCGTTCTTCCTCTGCCAGCATTCGCATCGTGAGAAGTGGTGCGAAGAATATCAATGCAAATGAAAGAAAAGACGGCACGACTGCGGGTGAGGCGGCTTTGACGGTGACACTGAGCACCAGGTCATTGTTAAAAATAAAGCCTGTAAGCAGTAGAAAACCCGCGCCGATCAGATAAGCGGCAGGCGACACGAAATACTGAGCGACTTCGCGCCGGAAAATAAGCCATGTACCACGCATGTATTATCGTGTCCTTCCGACGATGTCCAGAAAAATGTCTTCCAGGGTCATTGCAACCGGGCGAAGTTCCAGCAGTCGGTAACCCGCTTGAATGATTGCATCCGAAACATCCGCACGAATATCCATACCCGGAGTCACACGAAGGGTATAACCCGCTTCCTGCACTTCGACCGATTCCACACCCGATATACGTGCCAGGGTCTGGCGGATGGTATTCGTATCCGAACCACTGATGACGGCGAAAAGGTGATCGCCTGCCTGCAATTGCTGGCGCAGACCCGCAGGCGCACCGGCAGCAACGATACGCCCCGCATTCAGAATCAAGACGCGGTCACAAATCTGCTCGGCTTCCGAGAGGATATGGGTGCTAAAGAGAATAGTGTGGTTCTGCCGCAGTTGGCGCACACTTTCACGCACTTCAATAACCTGCTCAGGATCAATACCGATGGTAGGCTCATCCAGGATGATCACTGGCGGATCGTGGACAATGGCTTGTGCCAGTCCCAATCGCTGGCGCATCCCTTTCGATAGGTTGCGAATGAGGCTGTTCGCTCGGCTCTCAAGCTGCACCATTGCCAGCACTTCATCCACTCGTGCGCGCGATTTGCGCAGCCCACGCAGTTCTGCCCAGAAGGTGACATAACCACGTACGGTCATATCAGGATAGACTGGTACTTGCTCTGGCAGATAACCCACTCGCTGCCGTACTTCAAGCGAGTCTTCCAGAATGTCGTATCCGGCGATCATCGCTGAACCGCTGGTAGGCGGCATGTAGCCAGTGAGCATCCGCAAGGTGGTGGTTTTACCCGCGCCGTTGGGTCCCAGAATGCCGATAATTTCGTTAGGCTTGACGTTGAAGCTGATGTGATTGACCGCCGCAACGCTGCCAAACTTCTTAGTTAATTCATGGACTTCGATCATGAGGTCTGCGTTCATAATGACCTGAATCCTAATGCCACAGCAAGTTAAGGTCAAGTAAAGGTAAACGTTCCTCAACAATCGGAATCAAAAAGGAGACCGTTGGTGGTCTCCCGCTGGTATTATCGAGGATCAGGAAAGCCAGGAACGGATGATTTCAAGTGTGGAGCGTGGACGTGGCGGCTGTTCCAGTGTGCTTATACTGGCCTGTCCTGTGATGCCTTCTATAAATTTCTCAAGCACGTAACCATCGGAGAGCGTAATCATGGCCGACATTGGGCTTTCGCCAGTGAGTGTGGTCGCCAACGCAATCACACGATCATTTTTCTCTAACGATGGTGAGGCTTTTAGACCCAGATAAAGCGCCTTGAGTGCTTTTACAGGCTGTTTGCCGCGATGATATTGGATCGCCCGCTGTACATAATACTTGGCAGGAACAGTGATAGCCTGAAGTATTGCGTCAATATCAAGATTAAGCTCGGTGCTGGCGTCAAAAAGATCCTGCTGTCCCTGGGTGAGGTCACGTTCCGGCAGGCGTGCATTTACGATTGAGAAGGCAGCAATCGTGCGCTGCGTGAGATTAATCGCGTTGCTTCTCTGACGCTTGCTGTGCACTGCTTTGGCAGCTTGTTGGGCAATGTTCTGAAAATAATCACCCATTACTTCAATCAGTGTTGGGCGAAACTGAAAAGCGATCAGAATATCCGCGCGACTATCCGGTGGTGCACCGAGCAATGCATCGCAGAGATCATCGTACAGATTCTGCAAGACGCTTTTTGAATGAGGGCTGGGATGGAGTTTGGATGATGATTCGATATCTGCGTAGATTTGCTCTAATTGTTGCAACAGTGCCGTTACGTGTTCATGGACTGCCATATTCAACACCCTCATGTAACAAAACTGTTTCACATTCATCATATGATAAATTTCGTAAACGCGTCAAGTAGCTTCCAGTTTCATGCCGCTGGCGTCCATTGTGTTAAGCAATTTCCAGCAAATTTTATTGATCTGTTGACGAAACTCTGTGAATTGTTTACACTTTTGCGGGTACAAATAATGTAGCAATTGATGATGAAGTCTGAAATTAGCGCTGTAAACGATTCGCATCTTCTACGTCGTTCGCGTCGTAGCCGTCGCCCGCAGACCAAAGAGGTCCAGGTGGGTGTTTTAAGTTGGCGCAGCGCGAACGCGTAAATCGCTTAAACGACAGAACACGAAACCCCGACCTCAAAACCTATGGTCGGGGTTTTTATTTAAGGAGGCTCAATGACTGAACATGATGTAACATCGATTGTCCGTGTGGGTGTGTATGGTGCTGCTGGTTATGCTGGCATGGATCTGGTTGAAATTTTGATCCAGCATCCCCAGGTGGAGCTGGTGTTTGGGACATCCAGCACCTATGCGGGCCAGCCAATTCCGGGTACGAACTTAACCTATGTCCCGGCGAGTGAAGTCGATATGCAGGGGCTGGATGCGGTGTTTCTGGCACTGCCGCACAAAGCATCGGCTCCGGTGGCGGCTGAAGCGCTGAAGCATGGTGTCAAAGTGATCGATTTGTCAGCAGATTTGCGGCTGAATACGCCTGAATCATATGAACGTTGGTACAACACGCCGCATCCGAACCCTGAACTGCTGCCGGTTCCCTATGGTCTGCCAGAGATTAACCGTGATCAACTGCGCGGGATTGATCTGGTAGCAGCGCCAGGCTGCTATCCAACCACGACGATTCTCGGACTGTATCCTATCCTGAAGGCATTTGCGGTTGAGCCGGGAACCCCCGTGATTGTCGATGCGAAATCCGGTGTATCCGGTGCTGGCCGTGAACCAAAGCCGAACACACACTTTGTCGAGGTGTATGGCAACTTTTCACCATACAACCCTGGCAGGGCTCACCGGCATGTGGGCGAGATTGAGCAGGAACTGTTGAAGTTGAATGATGATATAGGCACGCTCATCTTTACGCCGCACCTTCTACCAGTTGATCGCGGTTTGATGGCGAGTATCTACGTGACGCTGAAAGAAGATTTTTCCAGCAACCAGGCTCAGGCGCTGTATGAGGAAGTTTATGGGGAGGAACCGCTGGTTCATGTCTTACCAGCCAAGCAGCAGGCCACCCTGCGCCATGTGGTGCGCACCAACACCTGTGCGATCAGCCTGACCCCGGTGACGGAACGCTACCTGCATATCACCAGCGTCACCGATAACCTGCGGAAAGGTGCATCAGGACAGGCGGTACAGTGCTTCAATCTGATGTTCGGTTTACCCGAAACATTGGCCCTATAAAGGATTTACGGATGCCACCGATAGTCATCAAAATTGGCGGAAACGAGATTGATGATCCCGTTTTCCTTGAGGGGTTAGGGACCATCATTGCGAATTTGCAGGAGCCGGTTGTCATTGTCCATGGCGGGGGGAAGGAAATCTCCTCTCTGCAAAAAGTCATGGGTATTGAGCCAACATACGTGGATGGTGTGCGAGTGACAGACGCGCCTTCACTATCCATCGTAGAAATGGTCTTGTGCGGAACAGTTAATACGCGCCTGGTGCGTCGTTTATTGGCCGCAGGCGTTGATGCATTGGGGATGAGTGGTGTGGATCGTGGGCTGATCCGCGCGGAGAAAATGCCGCATCCTGACCGCGATATGGGTTTTACCGGGGAGGTAAAAGCTGTCCGTGGAGAAATTTTGCTGGAACTCCTGGGTAAAGGCATTACACCCGTAGTTGCGCCGATTTCATTAGGGCCGGATAGCACCTACAACGTGAACGCGGATCATGTTGCCGGGGCTGTAGCCGCCAGCATCCAGGCTGCACGAGTGGTCTTTTTAACGAATGTCGAGGGGGTGCTGGTTGATGGTCAACTGCGGGAACGACTGACACCCGCCGAAACAAAGGCGTTGATTGACGATGGCACCATCTTTGGCGGGATGATTCCGAAAGTGCAAACGGCTCTCCACGCGCTGGAAAGCGGCGTGTCACAGGCAGTAATTACCAATTTGCAGGGTTTGAAATCGCAGAGTGGGACTGTGTTTACGCGGGATAATGCTCCCGCCTGAGAGGGAATGATACATGGATACAACAAACGACTTGTCAGAGCAGATTATCGAGTTGGAACAGGATAACCTGGTTCAAACCTATAAACGCCCGCCTTTCGTGTTGTCACGTGGCGAGGGCGTGACGGTTTATGACCTCGACGGCAAAGCCTATCTGGACTTTGTAGCCGGGATTGCTGTCAACGCGCTGGGCTATGGGGACCCGGATGTCACAGCGGCAATTCAACAGGCGGCTACCGGGTTGATCCATACCAGCAATCTGTATTACACCGCGCCGCAGGCTGAACTGGCAGCCATGCTGGTGGAAAAATCGTTTGCGGACCGCGTGTTTTTTGCCAATAGTGGTGCTGAAGCCAATGAGGGTGCGCTGAAATTTGCTCGTAAGCTGGCCTACAATCGTGGGTTCACAGACAAAACACAAGTCGTCTGCTTCAGCCATGCCTTTCATGGTCGGACGCTTGCTGCGGTGTCGCTGACCCCGAAGGAAAAATACCAAAAACCGTTTAAACCGCTCATGCCAGATGTGATCGTTGCTGAATTTAACGATGTTGAGGGTGCAAAAGCGGTAATCGGCGATCGGACCGTAGCGGTCATTGTGGAGCCGATTCAGGGCGAGGGTGGGATCTATGCTGTAAGTCCTGAATTTTTGAAAACCCTGCGCACATTATGTGATGAGCACCAGGCGACGTTGATCTTTGATGAGATTCAGTGTGGTATGGGGCGTAGTGGCAAGCTGTGGGCGTATGAAGAAAGTGGTGTCATACCAGATATTATGACGCTGGCGAAGCCGCTGGCGGGTGGGCTGCCGATTGGGGCCATTCTGGTCAAGCAATCTGTCGCGGATGCCATGCAGCCGGGCGATCATGGCTCGACCTTTGCGGGTGGGCCGCTGGTGACGGCGGTAGCCAAAGTCGTGCTGGAAAAAGTGAGCCAGCCGGAATTTCTAGCGCACGTCAGTGATGTTGGCGATTACCTGATGGAGCGCGTGTCTGAAATCAACAGCCCGCTGATTAAGGAAATACGTGGGCGCGGGTTAATGGTTGGCGTGGAGTTTACGGTCGAGGTGGGACCGCTGGTGAGTAAGGCCTACGAGCAGGGTCTGCTGCTGGTGAATGCCGGAGAAAACGTACTGCGGTTTGTGCCACCGCTCATTCTTGAAAAGCAGCATGTGGACATATTGATAGAGAAACTCACGCAAATGCTAGGGGAGATAGCCAGTGAGTGAAGTGAAAGCAGCGATTGAAGGGGTCAGTGGGTTCCAGGTAGCAGGTGTACACGCGGGTCTCAAAAAAGATGGCCTGTTGGATTTTGCCTTGATTGTGAGTGATCGCCCCTGTCAGGCAGCAGGCGTGTTCACAAAAAACGAGGTCAAGGCCGCTTGTGTGCTGGCTGATATGAAAAAGTTGGCTGAAAACCCGGACCATATCCGCGCAGTGGCGATTAATACCCGCTGTGCCAATGCCTGCACAGGGCAGCAGGGCATCGAGAATGCCGATAAGATGGCTCACTATACCGCTGAACAATTAGGTTGTGATGCAGAAAGCGTACTGGTGCTTTCGACCGGGGTTATCGGCACGCAACTGCCTATGGACACCATCAAGCATGGAATTGACCTGGCCACCGGAAATCTGGGTAATGACTGGGAAGCCACTGCACGTGGTATCATGACCACCGATACCCGTCCCAAGTATGCCTCAGTGAAAGTGCAAACCGCAGCAGGCGAGACGTATCACATTGCCGGCATCAGCAAAGGGGCCGGGATGATCGCGCCGAATATGGCGACCATGCTCGGAATCATCGTGACGGATGCTGGCTGTGCGCAGCCACAATTGCAGCACGCGCTTCAGACTGCCGCTGAAGTGAGTTATAACCGTATCGTGGTCGATGGGGATATGAGCACAAATGATACGGTGTTCTTGCTGGCGAACGGCGCCAGTGGGGTGACTTTGGAGACGGAAGCAGATCGTGCACAGTTCCAGGATGCGCTGGAAGCATTGTGTGTCAAGCTGGCGCAGGATATTGTGCGGGATGGCGAGGGCGTGACTAAATTCGTCACGATAAAGATCACTGGTGCACCGGACGATGATGCTGCCCGTGTCATCGCCAACACGATTGCCACCTCACCGTTGGTGAAGACCGCTTTTTACGGCAATGATGCTAACTGGGGGCGGATCGTTGCGGCAGCAGGGCGGGCAGGCATTTCACTTAACCAATCCTGTCTCAAGTTGTGGTTCAGCCTGACTGAAGATGCGCCAAATCCACTTCAGTTGATTGACAACGGTTTGCCGCTAAATTACAGCGAGGCGGAAGCCACCTCAATCGTGAACGAACCGGCTTTTGCGGTTTTGCTGGATTGCGGCGCAGGGTCTGGTTCGGCGCTGGTATGGACGTGCGATCTCAGTCACGATTATGTGTCGATTAACGGGGATTATCGGAGTTAAAGCCTATGCAGGGTGTTTTAGTGTTAGAGGATGGGCGTGTTTTTCCTGGCGTTGGTTTCGGCGCTGAAGGCATCGAGACTGGCGAACTGGTGTTTAATACGTCGATGACCGGTTACCAGGAAATCCTGACCGATCCTTCCTATTACAAGCAAATTGTGACGATGACGGTTTCTCACGTGGGCAACACGGGCGTCAATCTGGAAGACATCGAATCGGAGCGCGTGTGGGTATCAGGCTTTATCGTGCGCTCACTCAGCCCGGTGGTGAGCAACTGGCGTGAGCAGGGGACTCTGGATGAATATCTCAAATCACGCGGGGTGATCGGCCTTTCGGAAGTGGCGACGCGCGCACTGGTGCGGCATATCCGCACGAAAGGTGTGATGCGTGCGGCGATTGCCCACGGTGAAGCTGCCAATGATACGGCGGCATTGCTGGAAATCGCGCGTAACTCGATGGATATGTCCGGTGCCAACCTTGTCGATGAGGTGAGCTGCTCGGAAGCCTACAATTGGGCTGAACGGACAGACCCACAGTGGTACCAAAACCATCTCGATCAATCAGAAGGACCGCTGATTGTCGCTTATGACTATGGCATCAAGCGTAATATCCTGCGGTTGTTTACTGATCGCGGGCTGCGTGTCACGGTCGTGCCTGCCCATACTTCAGCCGAGGATGTGCTGGCGATGCAGCCAGCAGGAATATTCCTGAGCAATGGCCCAGGCGACCCGGCGGCGGTTACATATGCCATTGACAATGTGCGCCAGTTATTGGGGAAAACGCCCGTATTCGGAATTTGTTTGGGGCATCAAATTCTTGGCCTGGCATTGGGCGGCAAGACGGAGAAGATGCGCTTCGGTCATCGCGGCGGCAATCAACCAGTGAAGAACCTGCTGACCGGCGTCATCGAGATCAGCAGCCACAATCACGGTTTTGCGGTCACTGCCGACAGTGATTTGAATGGTGCGGAAATTACGCACATCAATCTGAATGACCATACGGTTGAAGGGCTGCGCCACACTGACCTGGGTGCGTTTAGTGTGCAGTATCACCCGGAAGCGTCGCCCGGGCCGCATGATTCGCTGTATTTGTTCGACGAATTTGTGGAGCGGACAAAAGAAGAGGCGGCGAAGAAGGTATAGCCTGTGACACGCAAACGGCCTTTTTTTCTCGTATGTATGCTTATCATCGCACTCGGCAGCGGATTTCGGCTGCATGGGCTGCGTATTCAGTCGCTGTGGAATGACGAATTGGCGAGCTGGTCGATGAGCAATCGCGAGAATTTACAGGCGGTTATCATGGAAGAAGTCGCGCCAGATGTCCATCCGCCCGGCTATCAGATGCTGCTTTTTGTGAGCATGAAACTCTTTGGTGACTCGGAGTTGGCCTTGCGACTGCCATCGGCTTTTGCCGGGATGCTGTCGATTGCGGCGATTTACATCCTGGGAAAGCGCTTGTACTCCGCGCGTGAAGGCTTAATCGCAGCGTTGTTGTGCGCGCTGTTGGTCACGCCTGTTGCCTACAGCCAGGAAGCGCGCGCCTACGCTTTTGTCATTCTGCTGACCATTGTCAGCAGTTACTGGTGGGTGCGGCTAAACGCTTCGACTGAACACAGACGTTGGCTGTCGGCTGCTGCCTATGGGGTGGCTGCGATTCTGCTAGCGTACATGCACTACTTTGGCCTGCTGATGGTGCTGCTGCAAGGTGCGGCGATGTTTGTGCTGGTGCTGCGACAACGGCAGGGTTGGTTCAAATTCTTCACGGTTTATGCCATAATCGGCGTTGCGTATTTACCGTGGCTGCCGACATTTCTATGGCAGATGCAAAACCGGCAGACAGGGAACACCAATACAGGCGCACTTCTGCCACCGCCAGAGCCAGCCGCAATCTGGGGCTATATGCGGTTCTTGTTCAATAACCTGGATTGGCTGGTGGTGCTAGCTCTGGTGTTGTATGCGTTTCTGTTGGTGCGGGATGTGCACCGTACACCGCGTTTCAATGTAGATGTAATGTTGAGCACGTGGCTAGTGCTGCCACTGGTTTTGGTCTATATCCTGTCGTGGGTTCGTGCGCCGGTATTCACCAATCGCAATCTGCTGATCCTCATGCCTGCTGCCTATTTGCTGCTGGCACGGGCAATCATGCTGCTACCGGGTGTGGAATCGCAGCCGTTTGCGGTGGTGGTTTTTCTGTGTTTGATTCTGGTGGCGCTGCTGCTGCGCTCTGGTTATTACACGAGCAACCACAAAGAGCAGTTTCGCGAAGCGGTCAATATCGTTGCTGAGAATACCGACCGTTATCCTGATGCGGTCATTGTTGCCTCGGTCTGGTCGCTTTCCTTCCTGGATTATTATGAGACGCGCGCTGGGTTGACCCCAGGAGCGGATTTGATGGCTGGGTGGGACAGCGATATACCTGCAGTTGAGCAATTGGTTGATGAGCGCCAGCCGGATTATATCTGGTATGTGCGTGCCAACCGCATTCCCCAGAATGGCTTCTGGGCGTATTTTACGAGTCACTTTGACCTGCTCCGTCACTGGCCTTTGGTGGGAGCAGATGTCGTTTTATTTAGCAGACAATAATCGGAAACCTGTGATCTATGCCGAAACGAACAGATATCAAGACGATCATGGTCATTGGCTCTGGCCCCATTGTTATCGGGCAGGGCTGCGAATTTGACTATAGTGGGGTGCAGGCCTGTAAGGTGCTGCGGCGCGAGGGCTACCGGATTGTGCTGGTGAACTCTAACCCGGCAACAATTATGACGGACCCTGAGTTTGCGGATGCGACCTATGTCGAGCCGCTCACGCCGGAAATTTGCGAACGTATTATCGAAATCGAAAAACCGGATGCCATTCTGCCGACAGTGGGTGGGCAGACCGCGTTAAATCTGGCACTGGCTCTGCGCGAGGAAGGCATCCTTGAGCGACACAATATCGAACTGATTGGTGCATCTATCACCAGTATTGAACTGGCAGAAGATCGCCAGTTATTCAAGGACGCAATGACCGAAATTGGCCTCAAGTCGCCACAGAGTGAGGTGGTTGGCTCGGTGGAGGATGCGCTGCGGGTCGCGGATGAGTTGGGCTACCCGGTGCTGATCCGCGCCTCCTTTACACTCGGCGGTAGTGGTGGTGGTGTGGCCTATGACGAAGCAGAGCTGCGCGAGATTGCTGCGCGCGGGATCAAGCTCAGCCCGGTGAATGAAGTACTGATTGACATGAGCCTGCTCGGTTGGAAAGAGTACGAGCTGGAAGTCATGCGCGACACACGGGGCAATTTCGTGGTTGTGTGTTCCATTGAAAACCTCGATCCGATGGGTGTGCATACCGGTGATAGCATCACGGTAGCCCCCGTGCAGACGTTAACCGATAAAGAGCTTCAACGGCTGCGTGATATGGCAAAAGCGGTGCTGGATCGTGTCGGCTTGGCGACCGGTGGTGCGAATGTGCAGTTTGCCGTGAACCCCGATGATGGCGAAGTCTATGT
>JAIOHN010000803.1 GCA_019912985.1 Anaerolineae bacterium
CTTGATCTGGATAAAATCCTGGATCATATCCTCGATACCATCGGGCGGGTCACGCCTTATGACGGGGCGAATGTCCTGCTGGTGGAGGCCGATGTCGTGCATGTGGTACGTCAGAGAGGCTACATCGGAAAAGGGCTGGAAAAAGAGTGGTTAGATCAACGGATTCCCATTACGAAACTGGCGATCTTGCAACAATTGATCGATATTGGAAAACCGCTGGCTATTGCTGACACAACCACTTCGCCGATGTGGATCGGCTTGCCAGGTTTGGACTGGGTAAGCTCAAATGTCATTGCACCGATCCGTTCAAACGGTAAATTTCTCGGTTTTCTATCGCTGGACAGTGCGACACCTGGCTATTTCACCCAGGCACATGCGGAACGGCTACAAAGCTTTGCCGATCAAGCTGCTATCGCTATTCAAAATGCTCGATTGCTTGATCGCGCTAAACGTGCAGCAGTGATGACAGAGCGGAACCGCCTGGCGAACGAATTACATGATACTATTTCGCAAACACTCTGGTCGATAAGCCTGATTACCGAGCGGTTGCCCGCGATATGGGAAACAGATAAGGAAGCGGGACAACAGAGCTTGACCACCCTACATCAACTCGCTCAGAACGCGC
Organism: Anaerolineae bacterium; assembly: GCA_019912985.1. Lineage (GTDB taxonomy): Bacteria > Chloroflexota > Anaerolineae > Aggregatilineales > Phototrophicaceae > JAIOHN01. The sequence continues at coordinate 626 of JAIOHN010000803.1, forward strand.
TAGCGGAGATGCGCTCGCTTCTGTTGGAGCTTCATCCGTCATCGCTCACCGACACCGAGCTAGGCGACCTAATCCACCAAGTTGCCGATATCATCGCCAACCGCACTGGCTTACATATTTCAGTCCGGGTGGAAAAGCAAGATCCGATTCCGCGCGATGTCCATTTTGCGCTCTATCGGGTGGTACAGGAAGCACTCAATAACGTTGCGCTCCACGCTTCAGCCAGTCATGTTGAGATTTATTTTACAAGCCATGGAGGACAAATTGACCTCACGATTCAAGATGATGGACTGGGCTTTGATCCGGCTGACATCGATGCTGGTCATCTTGGCCTGAGCATCATGAGCGATCGTATAAAAAATATTGGTGGAACGCTAGAAATCACCAGCCAAAAAGGTAAGGGAACATTTATCAAGATCATGTGGGCAGCGCCAACCGATTAAGCCTATGATATAATATGATTGAGAGAAAAATCGAATCAGGAGGCCGAGACGGACATGCAAACGCCGATTCGGATTGTGATCGTCGATGACCATGCCATGCTGCGTAAGGGTTTAGCGGCTTTTCTGATGAGTTATCCTGATCTCAGACTTGTTGGTGAGGCAGCGAATGGTAAAGAAGGCGTAGCGCTTTGCATCGATAAACAACCCGATATCGTATTGATGGATTTGCTGATGCCTATCATGGATGGTATCACAGCCACTCGCCTCATACACAAAGAATTCCCAGACACCCAGGTCATTGCCCTTACCAGCTTCGGTGAAGAACGGCTGATTAAAAACGTTCTTGAGGCAGGAGCGATTAGCTACTTATTTAAGAAGGTTTCGGCGGACGAGCTTGCACAAGCTATCCGCGCCGCCCAGAACGGTAATTCCACCTTTGCGCCGGAAGTGACCGACATCCTCATCCAGTCCCTTCAAAAACCTCAACCCCGCTTAGAGACACTGACTCCCCGTGAACGTGAAGTGCTGGCACTCATGATCAAGGGAATGGGGAATAACGAGATCGCCAGCGACTTGGTAATCAGCCCCTCTACAACAAAATCGCATGTCAGCAGCATTCTTGCTAAGCTGGGTGTTACTAGTCGTTTCGAAGCGATCGCCATGATCATGGAGGACAGTTTCAACTTAGGCGATTTCTATATCGAATAGCGAAACGATATAGAAAAGAGGGTAGAATTCTTGAGCTAGCTGTACACCACAGCCAGTAACCAAATTCCCATTTAGCCTCTAGCATCATACTTATGACTTACGCATTGCCTATTCCTGACTTTGAATCTGCGTGCTTTTTAGCCGACGTTCAAATTTACCCTGGTTTGGGTGTATGTGGGTTAGGTTGTGTATTCTGTGTCAGAAAGTTAAAGCTTCTTTGGTTAACTAAGACCATCCTGCTATAGGATGACAAAACAATCGACTTAAGGAAGGATGCTTGGGTAGTGGTTAAAAGGTAAGTGGTGATGAAAAATAATCTGCCACATGATCGAAGAGACTGTCCGGTACTCGTGCGATCATGCGGCAGCACCAATATTATACGCAATGGGACCAATAAATGTGGGAATGCCCAATACCATTGTCGCGATTGCGGAGTGTACCGTGTGCTTCGACCGAAAGAACATTATAGGGCTGCGCAAAAAGCGCAGATTCTGCGAGCTTATCGGGAACGCATGAGCCTGAGAGGCTTGCAGCGGGTGTTCGGCGTGTGGCGTGGCACGGTGCAGCGTTGGCTGGAACAGTATGTGCAGCAGTTGCCGAAGCTGGCGGAGACCTTGTTGCCTGCCCAGGCGGGCGATGTGTTGGAGATGGACGAGTTGGTGAGTTTCGTCGGTGAGAAGTGGTTCGAACGCTGGTTGTGGACCGCCCAATGTCGGCGTACACGCCAGATTGTGGCGTATGCCATCGGGGATCGCTCGGAAGCTACAGGCCGCTTGTTGTGGCAGGCGGTGCCCGCCGCTTACAAAACCTGTCCTTGCTACACCGATCATTGGCTTGCCAACACCTTGTTTCTGCCCCCTGACCAGCATATCCCATCGAGCAAAGCCAGCGGCTTCACGGCTCACCAGGAGCGCTGGTACAACACCCTGCGCCAATGGCTGGGGCGCTATACCCGAAAATCCTTGTCCTTTTCTAAGGAGGATCGCTATCTTGAGCTCGTTACTCACTGGTTCACCCTTGAGTTCAACTTGAATATCCAAGCATCACTTACCTTTTAACCACTACCATACTTAAGTAAATCATTGTTACATTCGGGTTTCTGTGGCGTGCGCCAAACTCAGCGACTTTCGGTTGTGTCCAAATCGAATGCCCTCAAACGGTAAATGTCTCTCATCCATCGCATTAGTGAGTATTAATATGTGCCCGCGCATTTGAATTGCGATAGCGTAGGGGGGTTTCGTGCTGATAACGACGGAAAATTCGACGGAAATAGCCAGCATCGGAAAAACCGCAGGCAGTCGCAACTTCCTGGATGGTCATGTCGCTATCCATCAGATAAGTACAAGCCTTCTGGACTCGGCGACGATGAATTGCTTCTGACAAAGTGAAATCATAGACTTCGCGGAAGACCCGACCCAGATAATCAGGATTGTAACCCAGGGCTTCGGCGACCTTTCCTGGCGAAATATTGGCGGCGAAATTGACATGGATATAACTCCTGGCGCGTTCGGCCAGCGCATTGGACATGTCAGAATCATCCTCTCCTGAGAGCGCGACTTCGTAGAGCATCAGTTGAGTGATTAGGTTGGCAGAGAGCGGCTCCAAATCACCGGCCTCTTGGCCATCCAGGAAGAAGCGAAACAGACTTTCCAGTTTGTCAGGCCTACTCAATCGCTGCATCTGTGGCAAATAGACCATAGCGTGGTTGTGATCATCCGTAACCTCAAAGTGAATCCAGTAAAACTCAAGTCCTGAAGGCAGAATACCGATCCCCCCATGCTCTCTATGCGGCCATAGATGTAGAGTGCAGCCTTCCTCTACTGAGAATTGGTGTTCTCCTTCCCACATTTTTAGGCATCCCAGCCGTACCAAGATAAGTTCATGTGACTGGATGACACGTGTTGGATGCATCGCATCGTTCCCGCGAGAGCGAAAGAGACCCGCATTTTGCGCTCGGATAGGGCCGGGAATAACAGATATCGCAAGGTCGTTTTTTTCCATAACCTTGTCTCTGAAAAAGGTATCAGACCGTCTGAAAAGTCCAAATAAGTCGGATTTATCCTCATATTGTACATATTCATTCGTTTTCAGCAAACAGACTTTTTTGTACATTATATGTAGAGTTAAAATTAGAGATTCTTGGTAAGGTTAGGTTTTGATGAATAATAGATT
>JAIOHN010000804.1 GCA_019912985.1 Anaerolineae bacterium
GATTCGGTCTCGGTGGTGGACTCCACCTCCTCGACAGCGGATTCCTGCTCGCTCTCAGGGGCTTCTTCCTCTACCACGGGGGTATCATCAGCTGCTTCTTCTGCTTCAGCAACGGGTTCCTCAACCTGCTCTGATTCGGCCTCGGTAGTGGACTCCATTTCGTCAACAACCGGTTCCTGATCATTATCAACGGGGGCTTCACTGGCTGACTCACCGCTTGTCACAGGTGTTTCCGACGGCCCGGCACTCAAGGACTCCTGTTCCAGTTCTTCAGTGTCGTCTGGCCCTGGTGTATTAGACATCATGAGAATTTGCTCTCCCGAACACATGGGTACGGCTGTGATTATACCGAGAGCATCTAGAAAATCAAACGGGAAAAGGCCGACTCAAACGAAAGATTGGCCTTAATTTGCGGGATTCTTATGTCAAAAACGTTAGAAATTTGTAAGGGAGGGCAGATAGTGTGATCTGCCCTCTTTGAAGGTTAGTTCAGGTCCTGATCCAGGAGGTTGTCCTGGTTCACCTGGAGGTAATCGGTACTGGCGTCCATATGCCGCTCGAAGATCAACTGATCGCCCATTTCATCAATGATGATGAGGTCGCCAGGGTGGAAGTCACCCTTCAGCAACTGGATGCTCAGCGGATTCTCCACATAACGCTGAATTGCACGCTTGAGCGGGCGCGCACCGAACTGCGGATCATAACCTTTTTCCGCCAGCCAATGGCGTGCAGGTTCCGTCAGGTGCAGGTTAATGCCCGATTCTGACAGGCGTTCCGCCACAGCCTGCATTTGCAGATCCACGATGCGTTCCACATCCTGAAGCGACAGCGGCGAGAAGATAATGATCTCGTCAATCCGGTTGAGGAACTCGGGCCGGAAAGTCTCGCGCATCGCCCGTTCGATCTTCTGATGATCGGCCACTGCCTGCTGGTCATTTGGCTGGACGAAGCCCAACGCACCACCGCGCTTGACAAACTCGGTGCCGAGGTTGCTGGTCATGATGATGACTGTGTTACGGAAATCGACCACGCGCCCCTGTCCATCGGTCAGGCGTCCATCTTCCAGAATTTGCAGCAGCGCATTCCAGACATCAGGGTGCGCCTTCTCGATCTCGTCGAAGAGGATCACCCGGTATGGGCGGCGGCGAACGGCTTCAGTCAACTGGCCGCCTTCTTCGTAACCCACATATCCGGGTGGCGCCCCAAACAGGCGGCTGACATTATGCTGCTCGCGGTATTCGCTCATGTCGACGCGGACAAGCGCCTCTTCATCATCGAACATGAACTCCGCCAGTGATTTCGCCAGTTCGGTTTTGCCCACGCCTGATGCACCCAGGAAGATGAAGGAGCCAATCGGACGCTTGGGGTCTTTCAGGCCACTGCGTGACCGGCGGATGGCATCAGAAATGGCGGCAACTGCCGCATCCTGGCCGATCACCCGCTGGTGCAGAGTTTCTTCCATGCGCAGCAATTTTTCGCTCTCGGTTTCCAGCATCTGATTGATCGGAATGCCGGTCCACTGGCCGACAACTGTGGCGATGTCCTCGCCATCGACCACATCGTCCAGCGTGTGTTCCTGCTGCCAGACAAAGCGGCGCTGCTCGAATTCATCTTCAAGCTGCAAGCGGCGCATCTTATACTCGGCGGCACGTTCGTACTCGCGCGCGATACCGGCGGCTTCTTCATCCGCTTCCAACCGCGCGATCATGTCTTTCATTTCCTTCAACTGCGGCGGCATTGAGTAGAGTGCCACACGCAGTTTGGCCGCGGCTTCATCGAGCAGGTCAATCGCCTTATCCGGCAGACGGCGATCTGTCACGTAACGGGATGAGAGCCGCGCCGCTGCCACAATCGCCTCATCGGAGATGGTGACTTTGTGGTGGGCTTCATAACGATCGCGCAGGCCATAGAGCATGTCAATGGTATCCTCGACATTTGGCTCTTCAACAAAAACCGGAGCAAAACGCCGGTCGAGCGCGCTGTCTTTCTCAATGTACTGGCGGTATTCATCGAGTGTGGTCGCGCCGATAGCATTCAGTTCGCCACGGGCGAGCGCTGGCTTCATCATATTACCGGCGTCCATCGCACCCTGGGCGGCACCCGCACCAACGACCTGATGCAGCTCGTCGATGAACAGGATAATATCGCCTTCGGAACGTTGAACTTCCTCTATTGTCGCTTTCAGACGTTCCTCAAATTCACCACGGAAGCGGCTGCCAGCCAGCATACCGCCCAGGTCCAGGCTGACCACCTGCTTACCCAGCAGAATTTCCGGCACATCGCCTGAAGAAATCTTCTGTGCCAGCCCTTCCACGATGGCAGTCTTACCGACACCAGCCTCACCGATCAGCACCGGGTTGTTCTTGGTGCGGCGGCTCAAAATCTGAATCACACGCAGGATTTCAGCATCACGGCCAATCACCGGGTCGAGCTTGCCTTCTACGGCCATGCGAGTCAGGTCACGGCTGTATTTTTCCAGCGTGCGATAACGCGCCTCGGCCTGCGGATCCGTCACGCGCTGACCACCACGCACCTCTTTAACAGCCTCGTACACCCGGTCGCGGGTGATGTTGTTATCGGTCATGATCTTGGCGACGGCAGTACCGCGCTCACCCAGAATTGCCAGGAAGATATGCTCGGTTGAGATGTATTCATCATGCAGGCGGTTCGCTTCTTCATTCGCCTGGTCAATAATTCGCTTCACGCGCGGTGTAATGAAGACCTGTCCCGCGCCACCGCCATAGATCGAGGCTTTTGGGCTGGCGCGCAGCACTTCGTCCAGCCGCACACGAATGACATCTACTTCAACATTAATCCGTTCCAGAATCTGAGGGATTACCCCATCGGTTTGTTCTAACAGCGCCAGCAGAATATGCTCCGTATCCACCTGGTTGTGGCCGTAGCGCTGCAATATCTCGTAAGCCCGGGCCGCAGCATCTTGTGCGCGCTCCGTGAAACGATCAAAACGCATCATAATTACAATTCCTCACTCATATCGGGAGCGTGCCAACAGCAGGGTTGGCTGCCTCTGTACAGCGTATCCAAAGGAAGAATACTCTACCCCTGAAAACCAGTTTACCGCCCCGTGCGTAAAAAAAACATTTGCACGGGATAAATATCTCACAAGACTAGAGGGGGCGGTTCACCCGTGCGCGCCGCAGTGTATCATCCGCATCTTCCAAAAGCTTACGGGTGATCTTGAAGATGGCAACTGATTCCCCTGTAAACAGACGCGCGCGGCCACGCAGGGCTTCGTTCAGATAATCGATCATATACCAGGGGTTATCATCTGTTTTGGTTGCCATGAGGTTGACGACAATGCCACCCATGACCAGCGGCAGGTAGGCATAACTCAGGTCTGCGCTCTCCTGGCCCACATACCAGTTCAGGATGCGATTGGCATAGCCAAGCTGCTCGGAGTGATTGCCCAGATCCTCATCGACTTTGGGCTTAATCACGCCAAACGCCAGCAAAACGGCGTCATACAACGCGGCATCAAACAGGTAATCGACCGCTAAGATGCCGCGCGGGAGATCCTCAACTTCCTCATCATGCGCCAGAAGCTGGCATAGAGTCTGGAACCAGCGGCTTTCTTCCAACTCAAAACCGGGCTCCAGAGTCAGCCCTTCGTCCAGCGTATAAGTCATAATCTTGGCAATCGCCTGGGCTTCGCCAGGATGCAGCGGTAGATCACGCAGCGCGAAACGCTCATCAATCGCATCCAGGAGGGCATCATAAATGCTGTGGCGCGTCAGGCCGTTGGCGACGCGATAGGCATCATTGACCTTAGCCAGGACGATTTCACGCTCGGTTTCCATTTCTTCATAAGTCCAGAGCGACTCATAACGCGCTTTGATATTCTGATTGAGCGCAGGCAAGATCTTGGGCGCGATGTCGAAGTAGGTGGTGATAATGTCTGTGGATTGCCCCCAGGTATGCGCGGCAAACGACACATCACGCAGGGCTTGCAACTTGAATGATGAGATGCCAAGAATGGAGGGCGGCGCACCGCCAGTTTGCGGGCGTACCGGCTTGCCAGGGCCAGGAATGCGATACCGCACCGCCACGCGCACTGGTAAATGCGTACCCGCCTTCGTGGGTGGACGCGGCACCATCGGGATATGCAGCACCCCGACTTCACCTGGGCGCAATCCTACCGTGAGAATCTTCTTGGCAATATCCATCACAATGGGATTGCCCTTTCGATCCTCCTTAGGCATTTGAATACCGACTTTGATCTGCATGTTCTGATCAACCAGATTTTGCAAAATCACGACCACTTCAATCGGCTGATTCAGAAAAGTGCGCTCTGGGTAGACTCCCACCGCGCACTGCAAATCCTGCATCGTAATTCGCGTGCCGCCAGTAATCGCCCCCAGGACATCAGGGTACATTGGTTCAAAATGAATGTTGTCTTTATAAGGTCGGTAGCTCATATCTGAAAACCAAACTGCCGCGCGTTGCGATTAATCAACCCTTTGGCCATATCACGGACAAATAGATCCTCATCTCCCAAGTCAGGCTCACGCTCCTCAAGCGCGCTCCCCAAATCTCGCAAAGTTTCCTCAAAATCCTGGTCCGGCACCGATATCCGATCATAGATGATCGTGCCGCCCAGGATCAAAGGCATATACCCACGTGTGAAATCCATTCCCGGTTGACCGTCCAGGTGCATAATCAACTGGCCGCGATAATGGTCGATTTCCGCGTCGCTGCCGATGTCCTCGCCCGTGATCGTTTTGACCATGGCGAAGGCATGTGGAATGGCATCTCGAAGCAGGTCCACATACAGCATCTTGCTGACGACCTTGGCCGACACGTTGATTAATTCTTCGTTGCGTGCAATCACCCGAAGGAAACCCTCAAACCAGGCCGGGAATGCCACAGGTTCTTCATGTTGACTATCAGTATAATGCTCTAATCCTAATTTCACGTTAAAAACCGGATTTTCCAGATAATCAATCACATTTTCCTTGGGTGACGCCATGTCCAGGATGTGCGCCAGTAAGCCACTGATGCACAGCGCTTCCACTGGCTTGAGCGGGAAACCGGCTGCCTCAAAGCGGCGATTCGTCTCCTCAAGCAGCAGGTCCAGCACGTATTTGGGTTTGAGCTGTGGCAGCACCCGTTCTGTTACGACTTCACTATAACGTCTGATGAGCGCATCCTGATCAATGTGATCGCTCATCGACCATAGATTGACCCACCCGGCCTGGAGATCGGCAATCTGGCCAAGACGACCGGGCATGACACTGAACGAAGCCTCCAACGCATCCCGCAGACCAAAGCGTTTGTCGGTCGAAAACACCAGCTTTTTCAACTCGTCCAGGCTGGCAATCATCGCTTCGGGAAGGCTTTCAAAGGGAATCGGACCGCCACCCTCGGTGCTGCGAATACGCTCCGGCTTTTCCAGCGGCTTGACCTTGACCTCCATGCCAAGACAATAACCGTTATCGACGGCAGTATCCGGCTGGCTGCCAATCGGCAGTTTGATGTAGCCCACCTCCGCCGGACGCAGGCCAATCATTAAGCGGTTGTTGCGCGCTGTGAACATGCCCCGCTGCTTTTTGGCGTCTCGCTCCGGCAATGCCAGCTGTACCCCCAAATCCACATTGACATTCGACGCATTCTGCACAAGCAGAATCGCTTCAAAGGGACGCCCCGCACGCACCACACGCGGACGTACCCCCAACGCTAACTGCACCACATTCAGGTTGTAGCGTGCGCCATCTGTGATGTAACCTAAGATATCAGGATAATTTGATGACTGCGTCATAAGTTGAGATACATCTATTAACGATGATTACATTATAGTATATTTTGGCGGCGCGCTATCGCAAACATGTTGATCGAATTATATACCTGAAAACACCCGCAACCGCCGTCTTAAACGGAATTCTAACTGATGGGCAATTTAACCTATACCCGCCTGATCGCGATTGATGCCGAACATCCCGACCCGGAAACCATCCAATTGGCCGCCGAGCAGGTGCAAAAAGGCGGACTCGTCGCCTTCCCGACCGAAACAGTGTATGGATTGGGTGCAAACGCGCTGGATGCCAGTGCCATCGGCAAAATTTACAGCGCTAAGGGCCGCCCCAGCAATAATCCGCTGATCGCGCACATCGCCACGCTGGAACAGATCGAGCAGGTGGCGGTTGATATTCCCGAAACCGCTTACCAACTGGCCGCCTACTTCTGGCCGGGGCCGCTGACGCTGGTGCTGCCCCGCCATGAGCGGGTGCCTGATGTGGCGTCTGCCGGACGTGATACCGTGGCGGTACGCTTCCCGGCACATCCGGTCGCGCGGGCGTTGATTAAAGCGGCGGGTGTGCCGATTGTCGCGCCCAGCGCCAACCGTTTCACTCGTCCCAGCGCGACGACGGCGCAGCATGTGCTGGCTGATCTGAATGGGCGGGTCGATATTATTCTCGATGGTGGGCCAACCCATATCGGCGTGGAATCGACGGTGCTGGATTTGACCGCGCCGACGCCGATTGTGCTGCGTCCCGGCGGGGTCACGCTGGAAGCGCTGCAGACGGTGCTGCCGGAAATTCTCGCTCCGGCGCAGCATGTGCCGATGGACGATGCCGAAGCCAGACCCGCTTCACCGGGGATGCTCATCAAGCATTATTCGCCCAACGCGGAAGTGCTGGTATTCGATGGTGAAGCCGAGGCGGTCACCCGCCGGATGCGCGAGACCGCCTCGCAGCGGATGGCCGATGGACAGCGCGTGGGGCTGCTGCTGACGGACGAAGACCGTCCGGCCTTCGCGGATTTGCCGGTGGTGGTGCAGCCGTTAGGGGCTGCGCACGATCTGGCGCACATCGCGCAGCAGTTGTTCGCGGGGCTGCGGGCGCTGGATGCGCAGCAGGTGGATGTGATACTCGCGCGCCAGTTCCCGGCAGAGGGCATGGGCCGGGCGATTGCGGATCGCCTGCTGCGTGCCGCCGAGGGACGTGTGATCGAGGTGGAGTAAATCATTACAAGTCAGGGGACTCAAGCTGAAACGTCTTTTAAGGTATTATTCGTAAGTCCCGTCTAAATGAGGTCTTGTGATTTCTATGGTGTAGTTAGCCCAACAAAACTTATTATGAACTCTCGCGTTTTTGCTTTCTCTGCTTAAAAAGTCCCGCCTTCGCCTGCAAGTTCTTTAAAATAGATTCCTGAATATAGGGAAGTTCATAGATATGATAGAGGAGGCCAGAAAAAGTAACATCCAGAACATTTAAAAGATCATCGTCTAGCTCTTTTTGAAGTTCGATATCACCACCATTAGGATGAATTGCTCCGTTACCAAGTTCAGTTATGATATTAAGATAATCGGTCTCAAGAGAGTAAGCCCAATCTGGGGCTTCTTTATTTGCGATATCATGCTTAAGTTTTTCAAGTTTTTGCCCAAGCATGCCATTTGTATAACCTTGACTGAAAAGTAAATGCTCGAGGGCTCCTCGATACATAGCAACAGCTGCACTATTTGCCCCTATTGACTGAGCTTTATACGCCTGATCCAGGTAATAGTTCACACCAGAATCAGTATGAGGTGTTGCAAGCCCCGAAAAAACGTTTGGCGCTATAAAATAACCTGCCTTTCCCTCAGCAGCTCCGTAAATGAGGGCAGTAAATTGAGTTCGGCACTCAACGCAATAAAGCCGGATAACAATTGGCTCTCGAGCAACAATAATCCCTAGCTTCTCAATTACTTCTTCTACCGTCTGTGTGTTTTCTAGCGCTTCTGCTAACAAATTTACTTTGTTACTTAAGGAACGTTGTTCTGTGGGAAAGTGTAAATGCTCAAACCTTACTCGTCTACTATCTCCACAGCTAGGGCAATATAACCCTTTGTACTCTTTTACTACGTTTCCGTAAAAAATATTATTTCTAAAGGTGTGGTAATATTCTGCCCACCCGGTTAGTGTAGCAAAATTGAATTTTGACTCCGATGTATCTGTCATTTTTCTAAACCAAGTCAATTCGTTACAAAGTACTCAACTATTATCACACACTTCTGATTAAGAAGATACAGTCTTGTGTCCTTTCGCTGCTTAACACAACTTAGAATTCTTTTCACCAATTCTATCGGTCGTGAGAACGATCATCACAGCGTTTCCTCCTCGATATAGGCATACCAGTTCGCCAATATTCCTCCGATAAATCTCTGACGTAATTTTTACTCCCGTCATCTACACTGTAACTAATCTTGATAGAATTCGGGGGACTTATTGTATGAATTTGCAACGTTACACCAACAAATCACAGGAGGCACTGCTGGGGGCGCAATCGCTGGCGACAGAACTCGGCCATACCGCGATTGAGCCGCTGCATGTGCTGGTGGCTTTAATGCAGCAGGCCGAAGGCGTGGTGCCGGAAGTCATTGGCAAAATTGGTGCGCGCCCGCAGGCACTCTTGAGCGAATTGGAGCAGATGCTCCAGAACCGGCCACAGGTGAGTGGCAGCAATGCGCAGATTGGCCTCAGCCGCGCGACTCAGCAGGTGCTGAATCGTGCCGAGCAGGAAGCCAAGAAAATGCGCGACGAGTATGTCAGTACCGAGCATATTCTGCTGGCGCTGACCGAGGAAAGCTCCGTCAGCAGTGTGCTGGAACGGCACGGCGTCGATCATAATGCTATCCTGCAAGCGCTGACCTCCATTCGTGGCGGGCAGCGAGTCACCAGTCAGGACCCGGAAGGCACCTTTCAGAGCCTGGAAAAGTATGGGCGTGATCTGACCGCGCTGGCGCGCCAGGGCAAGCTCGACCCGGTGATTGGCCGCGATGATGAAATCCGGCGTGTGATTCAGGTACTCAGCCGCCGGACGAAGAATAACCCGGTGCTGATCGGTGAAGCAGGTGTCGGTAAAACCGCAATTGCCGAAGGGCTGAGCCAACGAATCGTCAACGGCGATGTGCCGGAAGGTCTGCGCGATAAGCAGATTATCGCGCTGGATATGGGATCGCTGGTGGCCGGGGCCAAGTATCGCGGTGAGTTTGAGGAACGGCTGAAAGCTGTCCTCAAGGAAGTGGCCGACAGCGAAGGCCAGATTATCCTCTTCCTGGACGAGCTGCACACGATTGTCGGCGCAGGCGCGGCAGAAGGCGCGATGGATGCCAGCAACATGCTCAAGCCGATGCTGGCGCGTGGTGAACTGCACGCCATTGGCGCGACCACGCTGGATGAATATCGCAAATACATTGAAAAGGATGCCGCTCTGGAACGGCGTTTCCAGCCGGTGTTTGTCGATGAGCCAAGTGTCGAAGACACCATCAGCATTTTGCGCGGCTTGAAAGAGCGCTACGAAGTGCATCATGGGGTGCGTATTCAGGATGGCGCGGTCATCGCTGCCGCGACCCTCAGCCACCGCTATCTGCCCGACCGTCAACTCCCGGACAAGGCGATTGACCTGATCGACGAAGCGGCGGCCAACCTGAAAATGCAGATCGACTCCAAGCCGGTGATTCTGGAACGGGTCGACCGGCAGATTATGCAGTTGGAGATCGAGCGCGAGGCGCTGAAGAAAGAACGCGACAAGGCCTCGCAGGAACGGCTGCAAGCGATTGAGGAAGAACTCGCCAATCTACGCGAGGATACCAATGCACTCAATGCCCGCTGGCAGCGTGAGAAAGACGCGATCCAGGCCATCCGCGACATCAAAGCGCAGATGGACGAGGCGCGTGTGCAGCTGGAACAGGCGGAGCGCCGCAGCGATCTCGAAGGCGCGGCCCGGCTGCGCTATGGCACACTGCCGGAACTCGGCAATCAGTTGACCGAGAAGGAAGCGAATCTGCACGAGATTCAGGCCGAAGGCTCGCTGCTGAAAGAGGAAGTCGATGCCGATGAGATCGCCAACGTGGTTTCACGCTGGACCGGTGTACCAGTCTCGCGACTGATGGAAGGCGAGATCGAAAAGCTGCTGAAGATGGAAGCCCGGCTTCATGTCCGCGTGATCGGCCAGGAAGATGCCGTGCGCGCGGTGGCGGCAGCCGTCCGGCGCAGTCGTGCTGGTCTGCAAGACCCGAATCGCCCGGTGGGAACCTTCCTCTTCCTGGGGCCGACCGGTGTCGGTAAAACCGAGCTGGCGCGGTCACTGGCGCAGTTCATGTTCGATGATGAAGACGCCATGGTGCGGATCGACATGAGCGAGTATGGCGAGCGCCACAGCGTCGCGCGGTTGATCGGTGCGCCGCCCGGATACGTCGGCTATGAGGAAGGTGGTCAACTGACCGAATCCGTCCGCCGCCGGCCTTACAGTGTGGTGCTGTTCGATGAGATCGAGAAAGCGCACCCGGAAGTCTTTAACATCTTCCTGCAGGTGTTCGATGATGGCCGTCTGACCGATGGTCAGGGGCGCACAGTGGACTTTACCAACACCGTCATCATCATGACCAGCAATGTCGGCAGCCAGATCATCAAGCAGATGGGGCCCGGTGCTGACCAGAAAGTGCTGCGTGAAGCGGTGATGTCGGAGCTGGATCATCAATTCCGACCTGAATTCCTGAACCGGTTGGATGAGATCATCATGTTCCACAGCCTGACACAGGAAGACATCGTGCGCATTGTGGACATCCAGCTGGCACGGTTGGAGCGGCTGTTGGCCGATCGTCACCTGACACTGGAAATGACCGCCCCGGCGCGGCAGTTCCTGGCCGAACGTGGTTTCGATCCGGTGTACGGTGCGCGTCCGCTGAAACGTGCGATCCAGCGCGAACTGCAAGACCCGCTGGCGCTGCACATCCTCGAAGGTCAGGTACTTGATGGCGATCATATCGTCGCCGACCTGTCGATGGATGGCGATGGCCTGACCTTCTCGACGGTCAGCCACGCCGAAGGCGAACTGGTGTCGTAATCGGTTTCGTTCCCAATACTGAGTAACCCAAACGGGCTGTCACCGAATAGCGGTGGCGGCCCGTATGTTTTCCCCCTCGCAGCGTCAGCTTTCCGTCGCCCTCGCGTCCAACTGGCTATACGGAAGTCCATAGAATGAAGCTTGAAATTGGAAGAGGGAGGAAAAACTGATGTTGTTTCGTAAACGTGTACTGATTGCTGTGACTATCGGCATGGCCTTAACGGGACTTGCGGCACAGGCTCAGGGCCACCCAGCACCACTCATTGTCGTGCCTTACGAGGGCGAAACCAATTACGTCTATGCGGACGGCCAGTTCCAGCCGATGGACTTCTGCCAACCGGAGGAAAATGTCTCCAGGCCACAGTTCTTCGCTTACTCGCCGGATGGCAGTCAGTTCGTGTTCCGTGTCACACCCGCAGATGCCTGGTTAGGCGGCATGCTGTATCTGTGTGATCTGCAAACCCATGAACTCAACCTGATTGCGGAGCAGCCCGCGCCGGACATTCTCCGTACCAATGCGGTCTGGTCACCGGATGGCACCCAGATGGTGTGGATTGACGCCAATCAGAAAGACTACAGTATGCAGGTCGTCGTCTACAATCCGAATGATGGCGCATCGACAGTGATTTACGAGCGTGCGGCTCGCAGCCTGGGCTTTCAGGCCCCGGTGATCGACTGGAGCAATGCCGGAATCGCCCTGTTCGATATTCTTGAGCAGGACGGACTGGGCAAGCCAGTGGTTGTCATCGTGGACCCGGTTAGTGGCGAGAGCAATAGCTACCTGATTGAGAACCCATCCCTGCCAGAGTATGGTCGCTGGATTAAATCCGGTGAAGATGACCTCTATCTGCTGAATGCCACGACCTATAATGAACTGACCGTGCTCGATCCGAAAAGTGGCGAGATCCGCACGATGTATGGACGGCTGGAATTCTACAACCCTGCCGCGCCGGATGGCCTGGCACTGCTGGCCGAGCAGACCGATGAAATCGGCGCTTATCGCTGGTCGTATGTGGGGGATGACTTCAGCGGCAGTCTGGAACTCAAGGGGAATGAATTCAGCATTGCCCTGTCGCCAGACGCACAGGAGATCGCCTTCGCCACTTTCGAGAATTATCCGTGGGGTGGACGGGCATACACGATCCACGATTTCAGCACCTACCCGCCGCAGTCCACAGGCGTGGATGACTTCGAGACAGGGTATAACATCCCTGGCGCGCTCTATGTCTTCTGGGGGCCGCGTGGTCTCCGGGTCCAGCAAGAATCATGAGCATTCGAGGGGCTTGCTGTGACAAGCCTCTTTTGATTCGCGTCTATTTTGTAGACAAAAGGTTCCTGCGATACATAGAGGGAATCAGGGAGAGTTACGAATGGACGCGACAATGGAAGCTCCAAGAACTGAACGTATGCTGCGTATGGGGTTGGACTTCAGCACCACCGAACTCAATGCCAATCGTGCCAGCGGAATGACATCCACCCAGCGCGCAAAGCTGCAACAGCACCGGCTGCGGCTGCGGCTGATCACGGTGGCGCTGTGGCTGGGGTTTCTCCTGCTGCCAGCGGTCGCTAGTTTGTTCCTTCACCTGAACATGGGGCGAGCGTGGGCGGTGCTGCTGGCGATGGTGGTGGGGCAATTGGCGCTGGCCTGCACAGCGCTGCGTCTGGCTAAACATCTGGAAGCGGTGGGCGATGACCTCCGATTGGGGATGGTCGTCACCGCAGCCGGGCCGGTGTTTCTCGTGATCCGCCGATGGGGTTCCTTCACACGCAATCTGGTGCGGATCGAGGACCAGGAATTCAGCGTCTCAGCAAAGGTGCTGCTGTCCTTTAAAAACGCCGAGCGCTACTACATCCATTATGCGCCGCATTCCCTGGTGATTTTATCTGCCGAGTCAGTGGCGCATTCACTTAAAGGGGATCGCTAGGCAAGGCACATATCTGGTGAACCATCTCGCACCGGATCAACAGCCAGCATCATGCTAAGAACCGTCCTGACCACAAGCAAACAGGCCAATTCAGCCGGATTGTAACTTGCCTTGTAATGTCTTTTATGCTATGCTTGCGACATCGTTGGACAAGTGGAAGGAGGTGGTCGAGTGAACGACAGTATGGTGGGGGTGCGCCTCTAGCCTCACTTACCTCGCTTTCGCAGGTTAGAGAGCGCCTCGCGGCGCATCTCGTACCCGCTACTGAATAAAACATGACGGCCCGGTGCATACCGGGCCGTCGTCATTTCCGCACCATTCAAAGTGCTTAACTTTCGATGTAATCCCGGCGCACCTGCTCCACCAGCTCGAGCAGGCTGTCAGTGCT
>JAIOHN010000805.1 GCA_019912985.1 Anaerolineae bacterium
ATTTGAGCCAGGGGGTGTGGAGGGAGACGACATCGGCGCTGCGGAAAACATCATCCAGCTCGCGCAGTTCCACGCCCAACTGGGCGGCGTCCTCGGCGCTGACGAAGGGGTCGTAGGCGATGACTTTTACGTCGAAATGACTCAGGTGTTCGGCGACCATCCGCCCGATGAGGCCAAGCGAGATCAGCCCGACAGTGGAGCCATAGGCACCGATCATGGGATGGGCCATGTTGGAGAGGGGGCGCTGCTCGGTTTTGATGATCCAGGCGGCGTTCCAGGTCTGCTTGAGAGCGAGGATGATCTGCGCCAGGGTGAACTCGGCAACTGGCACGGCGTTGGCGGCGGCAGCACTGGTGATCAGGATGCCGCTGTCCCAGAATTCATCCGTGACGAGGCCGCGCACGGACCCTGCGCCGTAGAAAAACACTTTCAGGTTAGGCGCAAAGGCCAGAAAATGAGCATCTAATTTGGGGCCACCCCAGCCGGAAAAGATGACATCTGCCGGTTGGAGCAGCGTCATATTCTCCTGGATAGACTCGGGTGTTTGTGGCGGTGCGTAAATCTCGACATGCTTTTGGATGGCGGCGAGGGTGGTCTCGCTGTAGATACGTGGATAGTGGGTGGAACCGAGGATAAAAATCCCTTTTAACATGATCGTTTCCTTTTAAGCGTGCGGCCTTGATACAGGCTGCAAGATTTGTGATGTATGATACAATACGACGCTGTTTTGTCATATAAGCCCTGAGGATCAATGTATGACCTTGCAACAAACGGAAACAAAAGTCAACCTCATCCAACCTTATGGGGGAAAGCTGGTTAACCTGCTCGTTCCAGAAGCCGAACGCGAAGAAGTTAAAACCTATGCGGGTACGCTGCCTTCGATTACGCTGACCGAGCGCGCGATCTGTGATCTTGAGCTGCTGGCAGTGGGGGCGTTCTCTCCGCTGGACCAGTTCATGGGACAGGCTGACCATCAACACGTGCTGGATGAGCTGCGGCTGGCGAATGGCTATATCTTCCCGATGCCGATTACGCTGCCCGTGGATGATGTCAGCAACATCAAGATCGGCCAGGATGTGACCCTGCGCGATCGCAAACATAATATCCTGGCGGTGCTGACGGTCGAGGAAATTTACGAGTGGGACCGCGAAGAAGTGTCGCAGAAGGTGTTTGGCAGCCTGGATGCGCGTCATCCACTGGTGGCGGAGATGTACCGCTGGGGGAAATATAACCTCTCCGGTACGCTGCGCGTGGTGGCACTGCCGCCGCACTTCGATTTCAAAAATCTGCGCCGCACCCCGGCAGAGACCCGCGCGATTCTGGAAACCTACGGTCACGAAAATATCGTCGCTTTCCAGACGCGCAATCCCTTACACCGGGTTCACGAAGAACTGACCAAGCGCGCGATTAACGAAGTCGATGGTGTGCTGCTGCTGCACCCGGTGGTGGGGATGACGCGCCCCGGCGATGTCGATCATTATGTGCGCGTGCGTGCCTATAAGGCGCTGGTCGATAATTATTATGACCCCGACCGCGTGCTGCTGTCGCTGCTGCCGCTGGCGATGCGCATGGGTGGCCCGCGTGAGGCGGTGTGGCATGCGCTGATCCGCCGCAACTACGGCGCGAATTACTTCATTGTCGGGCGCGATCATGCTGGCCCAGGCAATGACTCGGAAGGCAAGCCGTTCTACGGCCCGTATGACGCCCAGGAGATGGTCAACAAGTTCAAGGACGAACTGGGTGTGGGTGTCGTGCCGTTCAAAGAGCTGGTATACCTGCCGGATGACGACCGCTACGAGGAAGTTTCCAAAATCCCGGCGGGGACGAATATCGCCAAGATTTCCGGCACGCAGGTGCGCGAAGAATATCTGGGCAAGGGATTGTCCCTGCCGGAGTGGTTCACACGCTCGAAAGTGGCCGAGGTGCTGGCCGATAACTTCCCGCCAATGCACCGCCAGGGCCTGTGCCTGTGGTTTACCGGCCTGAGCGGGTCGGGTAAATCAACCACGGCGGATGTGCTGACGGTGATGCTGCTGGAACATGGCCGCCAGGTGACGGTGCTGGATGGCGACATTGTGCGTACGCATCTCTCCAAGGGGCTGGGCTTCAGCCAGGAAGACCGCGACATCAACATCCGGCGTATCGGTTTTGTCGCTTCTGAGCTGGCGCGGCATGGCGGCGTGGTGTTGTGCGCGGCGATCAGCCCGTATCGTGCGACGCGTAATGACGTGCGCAACATGGTGGGCGAAGGCTTTATCGAAATTTTCGTGGATACGCCGATTGAAGTCTGCGAAGAGCGCGATACCAAGGGGCTGTATGCCAAAGCGCGCGCGGGTGAGATTACCGGCTTCACCGGCATTGACGACCCGTATGAGGCACCGCACAATCCTGAAATCACGCTGACGACCACCGGCTACACACCAGAGGAAAACGCCCGCCGCATCCTCGATCTGCTGATCGAGAAGGGCTATGTACTGCCGCTGGACCGGTAGACACTCTCAACTTCATCGCAGACTGAGGGGCCACCCTCAGTCTGTTCTCACAGGTGTATGCTCTGATGACCAGTGCTGACAGCTTCGATGAGGGTCTTTCCAAATGGCTTAACAGCCTGGATGAACCCTGGAACCGGCTGCGCTACACGATCTTTCGTGCCAACCTCGCGCGGCATCTGCCCGAAGGTTCGCTTCGCATTCTTGATGCTGGCGGGGGCAGCGGCAGTGATGCTATCCCGCTGGCGCAGGCCGGTCATGCGGTGACGCTGGTCGATTTCTCGGCCAGTATGCTGGCGGAAGCACGGCGGAACGCCGAGGCGGCGCAGCTGGATATGACCCTCGTGCAGGCCGATCTTGCGGAAATACCCGATCGCTTCCCAGAGCCAGTTTTCGATGTGGTGTTGTGTCACAATGTCATTCAATACGTCGATGATATGCCGGGGGCGCTGCGGGCCATTATCGCGCCGTTGAAACCCGGCGGCATCGTATCGGTGATTAACATCAACCGCTACTCAGATGCGCTCCAGGCGGCGCTGCTGCGGCATGATCTGGACGATGCACTGGCAAGCCTCGATTCGCGCGAAAGTTATACACCGATGTTCGATACGACGCTGCGCCACTATGCCGGGGAAGAGATGATCCCCGCGCTGGAAGCGGCTGGATGCACACTGCTGGGACATTACGGGGTGCGGTGCCTCAACGACTATATCTCCGATAACAACCTCAAGTTCGATCCTGATTTTTACGCCCGGTTGGAGCAGCTCGAGCTGGCCCTGACCGATCAATATCCTTATTATTTGATTGCGCGTTTTTTCCAGTTGATCGGGCGCAAGCAATAGAAAAGGGGCGACCCATGGGCCGCCCCACCAAACACGCCGAATAGGGTGTTATTCCTGTTCGTTCAGGTAGGAGAAGTTCGACTCTAGCGAGGGGTCGATCCCGACCGCGCAACGGGCATATTGACGCAGCAGGGCGAGGGTTTCCTCCTGGCTTGCGTTGATGTCGATATTGGGTACGCCACTGGTGCAATCACGGTAGGTGAGGATGTTGGACTCCGCCAGTTCAAGCTCACTTTCCAGGTCGGCATTCTCCAGGACATAGTGATCAAAAACTTGATTGAGCCACATCTGCTCGATCCAGCCGCCATAGTAGTTGAGGACGTTGTACTGGTCGAACACCAGCACATCCGGTTTTGAGAGCAGGTCAGCATAGGACTGGAACACCTCTACCACATCGCCGCCCTGGGCCGCGATTTCTGGCGCGTTTAACTGCGAGAGGCGGGCGGGCATACTGTCGAACAGCTCAGGGTGCTGCGAGATGAAGCTGAGCCAGCGATAGCAGCCTTCTGGCTGGAGGGTATCGGCCTCGATGTAGCCTGCGCCCACCTGATATGCCAGCGGCGTGAACTGGGTGCCAACCGGGAAGGTCGTGAGCAGGTAGTTGCCGGGCGCATCGCTGTTGGCTCGGTTTTGCAGCCGCCAACTTTGCAGACTGAGGGCATCCCCGATGAGCGGGATTTCCATGCTGCCACCAAAACCACCGCCACCATTGCGACTCAGTTCCATATAGTCGATGTAACCGTTTTTCGCCAGATCAAGCACCTGGCGCATGGTTTCCACGGTGAGCGGATCGGTCAGGTTGAGTGTGGGCGGGGTGGTGCGGTGATCATAGGGAACCGCGCCGTAAGCCGCCATGAGCATCAGCAAATAGGTGTTGCCGGTGTAGTAGGGCTGGAATGGAGCGGGATCGTCCGGATCGGTATGGAGCACTTGCAGCGCATCGGCGAACTGGTCCACGGTCCAGCCGGTTTGTGGTTCGATGGCGTTGGCCTCGGAAAATGCATTGGGGTTGTACCAGAGGATTTCCGGCTCGATGGTCAGCGGCATCCCCCAGACGCGATTTTCACGCGTGAGCTGTTCCAGCACATGCGGCACGAGGTCGGACTCGTCAAAATTGGGATCAGCATCCAGGAACGGATCAAGATTGAGCAGCGTAGGATTGGATAAATCCATTGTACTGATGGTGTTGAACATGCTGTAGGAGCAGTCCAGTGCTTCATCTTCACTGTTCTGACCGAAGCCTGTAGACAGCTCGATATGGCGCACCTGCGGGTCGGATGCGGTAAAGTCAGCGACCAACTGCTCCCAACGTTCGCGGTTGGGGAGCGGGGAGATGTTGGCGTTGACGCGGAATGTGAGCGCGACTTCGCTGCCGCTGAGGACCGGCGTTGGGATTGGCGTGGCGACTGAGACGACGCTGGTTTCGCCTGTGGCAGTGGCAGTTTCCAGGTCACTGATAGCCTGTGCCTCGGCCTCCTGGAGCGCAACCTGAATATCGCTGCCTTCCTCATTGCTCAGCGCGTTGAGGGCGTTGTTGACGTAATCATTGAACAGGCGCTCCGAAGTGGGCAGGCCGGTTTCCAGTGCCTGCTGCATCAAGGGCTTGACTTCTTCTGGGAGTGGACTGCGGATGATCATGTTACCATCTTCCGCCTCAACACCCACCATGCTGCGCCGGGCAGGGCTATCGCCGAAAATGCGGTTGATGACCTCTGGGCTGCGGGTGAAGAATTTCGCCAGTTCGTAAGCCAATTCCGGGTAGGGTGTCCCGGCGCTGACCGCGAACGCCTGCACATCGAGGCCCGCTGTGCCACCGGGCAGCAGGGCGGCATGCCAGTTGCCTTCTTCATTCGGATTGCTCAGGCGGTAAGTCTGGTCCACGATCAGTGGAATGTCGTTATAGTTGAGCCGGTCAAACGAAATTTGATTGAACACAGTGTCATAAAGTTCCTGCCACTGGCTCAGCAGCGCTTGCAGCTCTGGCGTATCGAAATTGGGCTGCGCCATGTCAGTGCTGGCATCGTAGAAGCGCTGGCCCAGGAGTGCGCGCAGCAGCAGGTCATTGTTGAAGCTGTACATCCCTGGCACGACGATTTCGCCATCCGCATCGTATTGGGTCAGCTCATTGACGGCATTGACGAAATCGGTAATGGTCCAGTTTTCATCGGGATAGGCGACATTGGCTTCTTCGAAGGCGTCGGCATTGTAGATCAAGAGCTGCACGGATGCTGTGACGGGCAGCGCCCAGATGCCATTATCCCATTGGTACGCCTGCCACACCGCTGGGAAGAAATCTGCTTCGTCCAGGTCAGGGTCGGTGGCGACGAGGGGGGATAGATCAAGGAAATAGCCCGCACGGGTGCTGGCGGAGCTGATATTATAGGCATTCATCAGCAGCACGTCGGCCTGACTGGCGTAGGTCTCCGCGCCCTCCAGGTGATCTTCCAGCCCGTAGGCGGGAGGACTGTAATAGGTGTTATCCCCGGCAGGCACGATGATCACTTTGACGCCGGGATGTGCCTCTATAAAAGGTGCTAAAACATCACTATTTACACTATCCTGCATCCACTCCGGGATGGTCACCGTCAAAATTGTTTCATCCTGTGCCAGCACTGGCCCGAACATCAAGGCCAGTAAAACCAGCACCACTCCACCGAGAAACGCAGCTTTTGTTTTGTGCATTGTCATCTCCTGTGTCGATAAACTGTGCGTAATGCTAATAGCTCTTTACGCAGACGTGCCAGTCTGAGTTGCCCTACGATTGCCCTATGCTAGTGTGAATGGGGGGCTTACGGGATGGCAGGGAGAAGGTTGCTAGCGCGGAGACGTCCTGCCAGCACGCCCTTACAAGGCTGGTTTGATGGTAAATTAAGAATGGGTAGAAATAGTAGAGAATGGTTCATGATGAGTGAAAATCATGCAGCATCTGATGTGATTGAGGCTTCGTGGCTCGACACTTACGAGACACAACTGAAAGTAATCTGGCAGCAGTTAATAGATTTAAATTGCAATATCTTCCTCATTGAAAAAATCGAATCTTTTCCATTTCATCTTTTCGCACCTTTGCCTGACGACAGATTGTTTTGGCAATTAACAAAAAATGCTCTCATCGAAAAATCTATTTTGATTATTTGGCGAGTAGTTGTAGACAAAAAAAACAGTGTCTTAACTATCAGGCGTTTTGGGAAGGATGTCTCTTCCCATCTCACTGATCTTTCTGTAAAAGAAGAGTTAGATGCTCGTCTCCGTGAAGCAGTAGAGTTGGCAAACAAGGTACAATTTATTAGACATAACTACATTGCTCATTTTAACAAGAAACTAAATACAAACCCTGATCCTCAAATGGTAGTGGGAATTCCCCTAAGCCTTGAAGAGATAAAGCAGCTTTTTGAGACTGCACGTGAGCTTTTTGAATTTTTGTGTTTTAATGCCTATTATGCTTTATGGTATTGGGGCTATTTGAATACGGAACGCCAGGATACAGATATTGACAAGTTATTGGATAGCATTGCGAGAGACAGCCCGCTTCTCAATATGCCAGAAGAACAGCCGGAAATTTGGGAGATGACCAAGCAGCGGTATTCAGCGCGCGAGCTGGAGATACTCAACGAATTCCGCCAAAAATTCGGGCTGCCTGAAGTTTAAGCAGATCACATCTGTTTGGGTGTTCGTTTTACTGCAGTGGTGCCTGGTATTCATGGCGTAGGAGGCCGAACTGCTTGACATCGACAAAGCGGCCATGCTCCCAGTAGTTTTCGCGCCAGATGCCTTCTACTTTGAAGCCGCACTTGAGCAGCACCCGCTCCGACGCGATGTGACCGACGGTGCAATCCGCCTGGATGCGGTGAAGATCGAGGTGCTCGAAACTCCACTGGATGAGGGCGTGACTGGCTTCGGTGGCGTAACCCTTTCCCCACTGGGCTGGCAGGAGATGATAGCCGATGTCGGCGTGACGGTTCTCATGATCCCAGTCATAGGCGCCGCAGGTGCCGATCAGACGGTCCTCGTCGCGTAAGGTGATGGCCCACTGGACCGCCTCGTGCTGGTCGTAGATCCCGTTAAACCAGTCGATGAGGCCAATTGCTTTGTCGTGGGTGTCGGTCGGCGGCTGGCTGAGGAAGCGCAACACTTCGGGCGAGCTAAAGAGCTCGATCAGGGCGTCGGCATCCCCATGGCGAAGCTGGCGTAAGCGCAGGCGTGCCGTGGTGAGGATGGGGAAGGTGGTAAAGTCGAATATGGCGGGCATGGTTTGGCTTTCGCAGATGGT
>JAIOHN010000806.1 GCA_019912985.1 Anaerolineae bacterium
GGGGGGGCCGGCGGCAGGAAACCAGGGCGTTGTTGCCGCCGGGGCAGTCATGAGTCGAAAGCAATGAGCAATGAGTCAAAATCACCCCTACGAGTTGTTGGTTACAGTGCTGTGCGCTCATGTATTTTATGGTACAGCAAAACGGGGGCGAGAGGGTGGACATACGTCCGGACATATTTCCCTATTTTTTACGAATATAGCAACGAGTAATAGGCAATGAGCAATGAGTAGAAGATCGTCTAGCCACTACAGTATCTGTGCTTGATACTATTTCATCATTTCATGTATTCAGTCTACAAAGGTCGAAACCAACATTCATTAGCATTGTAGATTTGGGTAATAAATATTTCTCCACATCGCCAAACGATTGTAAACGCAAATTGATCGACCTTACGCCATTTTCGCAATGCGGAAGCCGCGTGATCGAAAGCGATCTGTGGAAAGACTCCTGACACGGCAGATGGTTTGGGCATATTCAAGATCACTGTGCCATGAACCCCCACGCACCACCAGGCGGCCTGCCCGAATATTCATTTCGTTCACACCCGTGTTATAGTTGGTCAGGCCCCATTCCCACACGTTGCCTGCCATATCGACCACCCCAAAGGGGCTGTCGCCTCGCCCTTCATACTGCTGCACAGGTGTCGCATTGCCAATGCCTGATTCCCAGGTGTTGCAGCAGCTGGCATCCCACCGATTCCCCCAGGGATACACGTACTCATCCGCTCCCTGAGCTGCCCACTGCCATCCCGCTTCCGTCGGCAGCGTGATTTGTTCTCCACTCATCTCAGTCAACCACAGGCAGAAAGCAAGGGCTTCATACCAGCACACGCCAACCACAGGCTGTTCCGCGCTGTTCCATTTCTCATCGCCCCAGTAGAGCGGTTCTGTCCAGCCCTCCTTCTCGCGCTGCCGCCAGCCCACCTCTGTCCACCATTTCTGCTGTTGATAGCCTCCAGCGTCAACAAATTTTGCATACTGCGCGTTGGTAATCGGATATTTGGCGATCACAAAAGCAGGTACATCTACCGTAGTATCCGTCTTTAAGTAACTGTATTCTTCGTCCGATGCCCTCGGTACGAGTGTCACCCTGCCTGCCGGGATGTCAATCCACTCAAATGGGGCAGGCAGAACCGTTTTTACTTCATGGTGCTGCGCCAAACGAGGCGCTGCGATAGGTGTGCTGTGTTGAGGGTGCGGTGAGTCAAGGCGCACTTTATCCGCAATATTATCCGGATCATAATCCGGAAAATCCTGCCAGAACACTTGCAGCGCTTCCCGCACCTGCTGCTTGTTCGCACGGCCAGCCATCAAACGTAAGACCTCGTATTCTCGTTCACGTGCTTCAGCTTCGATGGCGTTCCAGATTTCCTTTTCCTGCATGTCCACATTAAACACGCGGGGCGCTTTCTCGCTGACGCGGATTTCCGCTAGAATCTCGCGGGCGCGCTCCCACTGGCTATCATCAAAGGCGCGATAGAAGTCATTGATAGCGGCAAGTACATCATAGGAGCGTTTCTGGGGCTGTGGTTTTGCCGCAGGTTGGGGGTTCTCACCGTAGTGCTGCTTCAGTTCCCCAATGAGCCTGCTCACGTCGTTGTGGAAATCGGGATCATCACGCACCTGGATCGCGTTTCTGAAAGCCAACGCGCGCAAATCCGGCGGCAGATCGTTGGCATGAGGCACAGCCGCGTTATCCACCAGCGCTGGAATCACGAGACAGTTCTCGCGTTGCAACGCGGACTCGATCTCAATCCGCACAAAATCACTGGGGTTATCCAGGCGGCGATTGCCATGCTCATCTTTGATGCTCAGCCACTGCTGGCCGATAATTGCCAACAGTACATCACATTGGGCCACGGCTTCGCGCAGCACGCCGCGAAAATCTCTGCCTAGAGGGATGTTATCCACATCTTTGAAGATGTTCTCTTTGCCGAAGGCTTCCACCAGTCGATCATATATGCGGCCTGCATCTTTGCGACTGTCGGCCCGGCGGTATGAAATAAACAGTTTTGTCATCAATCCATCACTTCCACAGTGGTTATCCTACTTATTATGACTTTTCCGGCAGATCAGGGCAAGACGGATCGGCACAAAGTGATGACGTTTGTCCGCGCAACCGCCTCTACGGAAAGAGGCCGATGGTGTGATACCATCATGGTCTAGTGAATTGCTGTTTTTCAGGAGTCCCGTGTGAGCAAAAGCCCCTATCGCACCCCCATGCGCTACTTTGACCTGATCGAGACTTTTCCCAAACCGGGCTGTGCGGTCTGCTCGCTGCTGCTGCATGATGTCGAGCGCTTTGTCGATCTGCTGATGTTCGAGTTCGACAACAGCGAGGAGATGCGGGCGGTATTCAGCGCCTCACGCGGGGTGTGTGGTGAACATGGTGAGATGCTGCGCCAGAACAAGCTCGGCAATGTGCTGGGGACGGCCAAGCTGTATCGCGCCAGTCTGAACGAAGTGCTGCACATTCTTGATCACGCGCAGGTCGAATCGCTGCCACCCTCCAACCTGGATCGCCTTCGCGGACGCGGCGCGAAGTCTAATAACACCCCGCTAGCGGATCAACTGGCACCCACGGAAACGTGCGTGGTGTGCGATGTGATGGATACCTATGAGCGCGATTACATCGGGATTTTCTGCCAGTATCTGGGCGAGGAACGCTTTCAGGAGACGTTTCGCCAGTCCGAGGGGTTGTGTTTGCCGCATTTTCGGCAGGCGCTGCGACAGATGACTGATCCAGCCAACGCGCAGGTTTTAATCGACATCCAGCGGGACATCTGGAGCGAACTGCTGAGCGAGCTGGAATTGTTTATCGAAAAGCAGGATTACGAGCGACGCGGGGAAGGTTTCGGCAAAGAGGGCAACAGTTGGATACGGGCCATCCGGCGTATGGCGGGGGAAAAGGGCGTCTTTGGGATGCACCGCACGGATAAACCGCCTAAATAGCACAAAGCCGCCTGATTAGAGGCGGCTCCTGTGCCAGTGTGGGGTAAGGTAGGTGGATTTGTTAGACTTGTTTGCCGCTAATCATGGCGCGTGCCATCCATGCCTGCTTCTGGTGTTTCTGAAGCAGCCCGGTCAGGAAATCCTCAGCGCCAACATCTTCATGTTCTTCGCCAACGACTTCCACATCATCACGCAGGTGACGCACCATCGCTTCATGGTCGGCTACAATATCCGCGACCATATCATGAGCATCGGGGATCTTGCCCGGATGCTCTTTCAAACGGCTTTCTTCCTGGAATTCCTGCAAGGTGCCGGGTGCATCCGCACCATATTGGACGATACGTTCCGCCACTTCATCAATGATTTCTTCTATCGCTTTGTACTGCTGCTCGAACAACTCGTGCAGCGAGAAGAACTGCGGCCCGGTCACATTCCAGTGATATTTGCGAAGTTTAATGTAAAGCAGGTGCTCATCAGCCAGCACGGTGCGCAGTACCTGCACCACACTTTTCTGATCAGCAGCTTTTAAACCAAGTTCGGGTACCTGCATCTGTTTGGTTGCCATCGTACACGTTCCTTCTTTCGTATCGGGCTGCCTGCCGCATCTGCCGCAGCGCGATCCCGACTTCTTAAAAACTTATAGTCTTACGATACCAAGATCACTATGATCCAGCATGGGTGGTATGAAGGAAGGCAGAATAGGCCAGGTGGTGGATTTGTTTTGCACAGGCTTGACTCCTCTAAAAATCGCGTGTTGTGCAGGCTTGAAATGTAGGCATCCCGTACCCGAGTCGATCTCCACCACCTCACCTATGATCAAGGTGGTATAGTGCCCCATGGTTTGCAGAACGTTACTTCGTATAATGAAATTAATCTCTAAAGTAGAGGACTTATCTATTAGAAGTATACTAACATAATGAATTAAATCGTGATTACTGTTTATTGGAAGTTGAGGACTCGATGCGTAAATGTAACGGATTTGGGTCAGTTAGAAGAAAAGAATATTGGATAATTTCAGAGGCGACCGCATGTATCTGGACAATCTCATGAACAAACGCGACCCTCATAATGAGTCCAGACCGGATCCCGTAAACAAGTCGCTTGAAGCGCGCGGCCAGCTTTACAGGCTGATCACCTCGCTTCGCAAGGATGCGAATCAGTTCAAGGACCCAAAATCGCAGACGATGTTTAAAATGGCGGCTGAGGTGGCGGCAGGTCTGGCGCGCGCGTTTCGTGATTTTGAAAAGGAAATCGCCCCCGACGACGGTGATGAACCCTGCGACGACGAGGACAATACCATAGATCAGCGTTAATCGAGAATTTTATGCTCCACCGCCAGCGCGACCGCCTGGGTGCGGCTGGTGGTTTCCAGCTTACTGAGAATGCTGCTTACATGATTTTTGACTGTTGAGCTGCTAATCACCAGGCGATCTGCAATTTCCCGGTTATTCAACCCATCAATCATCAACGCCAGCACTTCACGTTCACGGTCGGTCAGGTCATGACCGAGGGCCGGTGGACGTGTCGTAGCCCTGATTAAGATCTGCGTCGCTTCGGGTGCGAGGGTCGACTGCCCTTCGTGCGCCCGGCGAATGGCTTCCGCCAGTTCGTCACCTGTGATATTTTTCATAAGATAGCCGATCGCACCGGCTTTGAGCGCCTCTTGCACCGTGTCTTCGTCGCTGTAGCTGGTGAGTGCGATGACTTGCGTTTGTGGGCAGCTCTCGCGAATCAGCTTGAGCGCGGTTAAGCCATCCATGCGCGGCATAATCATGTCCATCAGGACGACATCGGGGCAATCCTGGCGACAGACATCCACAGCAGCCTGACCATCACCGACCTCGTCAATGACTTCCAGGTCTTCATATTCTTCCAGCAGCACCACCAGCCCTTTACGGACCATGCTGTGATCATCTACCAGTACCACACGTATTGGTTGGGAAGTGGTCATTCATCCACCCTTTCAGTTCCCGGCCAAGTGATCGCTACCGTGGTTCCACGGCCTATTTCACTTGTAATTTCGAGTGATGCGCCAATCGAGCGGGCGCGTTCCTGCATAATTTCCAGCCCCAGGCTGGTCGAGCTGACTTCGGCGCGATTAAAACCTTCACCGTTATCCGTAATAATCAATTCCAGGTGACCATCACACTTGCGTGCCTGGATCTGGACCTGGGCCGCCTGGGCGTGTTTGTCAATATTGTTCAGCGCTTCCTGGGCGATGCGATAGAGGCCAATCTGCACATCGGGTTCAAGCTGCGGAATATTCTCAATATCCAGCGAGAGTTCAAACTGGCGGCGGTGCTGGATGGGTTGGAGATATTGCTCGAACAACTGCTTGAGTGTAACCTGTGTCAGCGCCGCAGGGCGCAGTTCCAGCAGCAGGACGCGCATTTCGGCCAGCGCGGTCGTCGTCAGGTGATGGACTTCTTCAAGCAGTTCATGAGCGCGATCACGGTCTTTGTTCCAGCGCCGCAAAGCGGTTTCGGCCATCGCACTGCTGGTAAATAATGTCTGGCTGACCGAATCGTGCAGTTCGCGGGCCAGACGCTGGCGTTCCTCTAAGGTCGCCAGTTCCTGCGATTTCTGATAGAGGTGAGCGTTCTGGATGGCAATTGCCGCCAACTCCGCGAAGGTGTTGAGGCGTTGGATCATTTTCTCATCGAAAAAATTGGCCTTTTTGCTGAACACATTTATCGACCCGGCAGCCACCTGCTGTAAGCGGATGGGCGCAGCAGCATAGGAGCGAATCTTGCGCCGTCTGGTGGTTTCCACAAGCTGCGAATCGTACTCTGGATTTTGCAGATCGGCGACAATGACCGGCGCAGGCGCCGTCAATGCCTGGCGCAGAAAAGCCAGTGACTCGATCTGAACGGGATCGCCCACGTTAAGCTCTTTTGTGTCGCGCTTACCATCCACATTCTGGCGCACAATTTCGAGGCTGCCATCTTCACCAAGCAGGGTAATACTGGCAGCATCATGCGGAACCACGCGGTCCAGATTATTGAGGATGCGGTTGAGCACTTCATCGAGTTCCAGGGTGCTGGTCAGCAGGGTCGCAATTTCGCGCAGCGCTTCCGCAAACTCGCGCTGTTCCTGTTCAGCAAATTCGAGCTGTTTACGTTCGGTAATGTCGGTGTACTGCTCGATACGCCCGCCTATAAACATACCGGAGCGAATAGGCTGGCTCCAATGCTCCAACCAGCGATCCTCACGGTTGGGGCCAGGGTTCACATGGCACTCGAAACGGTCGGTAAACTTCTCATTATCGTAAGCATCCTTCAGCCGGGTAGCATAATCATCCGGATCAGCAAAAATACACTTCAGTTTTTCATCAATCAGATCGCGCTTATCCTGCCCCAGCAGTTCCTCACGCTCAATGCCAAAGTAAACTTCGGTCGCCTCGTTGCACCACACGACGGTAAAACTCTTGTCGAGAATCAGCACAGCGACCATGGATGTTTCAAAAACATCATCAATCAGCGAGCGGTATTCCTTCTGACTTTCGACCAGCGCGAATTCGATGCGCTGGCGCTCCATGGCATAGCGGATGGAACGATTGAGCAGCTTGCTATCGACATCATTTTTGGTCAGGTAGTCCTGCGCACCCATCTGGACAGCCTGAATACCAAGATTATGGTCATCAAAACCGGTTAAAACGATGAGTGTCGTATCGGGGGCTTCGGCCTGAGTTTTGAGCAGTGTATCCATGCCGAAGCTATCCGGCAGCGAAAGATCGAGCAGGATGAGATCATAGCGTGTGCTGCTAAGCTGCTCCAACGCGCCTTTCAGCGTGTTGACCAGCGTCAGATCAAAACCGGGGTGTTCACCCTCACGCAGCATCTCCTGAATAAGACGCGCGTCACCCGGGTTGTCTTCGATTAAAAGCGTGCGAACAGGTTGAGATTGCATGTTATTGGGAAGGCAATTTGACAATAGTAAACCAGAAGCTCTCAATCGTTTTCACAATCGTGAGAAAGCGACTCAGATCAACCGGTTTGGTGATATAGCAATTGGCATGCAAATCATAACTTCGCAATATATCTTGTTCGTCCTCGGATGTGGTTAGCACGACGATCGGGATCCGCTTGAGCACATCATCCCGTTTAATCTCTTCCAGCACCTCGCGCCCATCTTTGCGCGGCAGATTGAGATCCAGCAAGATGATGTCTGGACGCGGTGCATCTGCAAAGACTCCTTCTCGATAGAGAAATGCCATTGCTTCCACGCCATCGCGTGCCACATGCAAATTATTGTTCAATTTGCTATCTTTTAACGCTTCCTGAGTCAGCCGAACATCACCAGGATTATCCTCGACCAACAAAATTTCAATTGCCTCCATTCAAACGCCTTCTTCCTCTATGCTTGACGGGAACCGTAAAGTAGAACGTGGTGCCTTTGCCTATTTCTGATTCCACCCAGATATGACCGTTATGTTTTTCCACGATCTTTTTGCAAATCGCCAGCCCAATACCCGTGCCAGGATATTCCTCACGAGGATGCAACCGCTGAAAGATCACGAAAATTCGATCCAGATATTCTTGACCAATCCCGATTCCATTGTCCTGAATCGAGAATACCCATTCCCCTTTCTCACGTTTGGCACCAATATGAATTTGAGGTGGTTGATCACTACGAAACTTTATCGCATTACTGAGCAAGTTTTGCAAGAGCTGAATCATCTGGGCCTCATGGCCGATAATCTCAGGCAGCACATCAGCTGTAATCGCGGTTCCGCTATCCATAATCTGCGTCTGCACATTGTTTTCGGCCTGTTCCAGCACCTTTTGCATGTTGACCGTCTCAAACTCTTCTCGGCTGCGCTGCACGCGCGAGTAAAGTAGCAGGTCGTTAATGAGACGCTTCATACGGGTCGCCCCATCCACCGCAAAATCGAGAAACTCTTTGCCATCGCCTTCCAGCACGTCACCATAGCGCTTTTCCAGCAGTTGCAGGTAACTGGTGACCATGCGCAGCGGCTCTTGCAAGTCATGTGAGGCGATATAGGCAAACTGCTCCAACTCCTCATTGGAGCGGCGCAGTTCGTCGGTGAACTGCATGAGCGCACCCTCGATTTCCTTACGCTGGGTGACATCCATGATCACGCCGCAGGCACCGAAGCGCCGCTCGTCCTCATCCTTGAGGAAGGTGAGATGCGCCTCCATGTGCAACACATGCCCATTACTGGTCACGGCCCGGAAGGGGAATGTACCAGGCTTGCCCGACTCGTAGATGCTCATCAGTCGCTCACCAAGCTGCGTAAGATCGTCCGGATGAACGATCTTACTCCAGAACTGCGGGTCATTAAGCCAGGCCTCGACCGGATAGCCCAACAACGTTTCCGCGTATTCACTGATATAGTCCGTCTGCAATGTGCTGTCGTTGGCTGTCCCTGAACCTTCGAAAACAATACCCGGTACGTTGGTGATAATATCATTCAAGCGCTGACGCTGGATTTCGGAGATCATCGTCAGACGCAACAGTTCTTGTTCACTGCGCTTACGATCGGTCACATCTAATGCGGCTGGAACCAGGTAGCTGATGTTGCCATCGAGATCATACATGGGGGAAATCATGAAGTCGATGGTCATATAGGTATCCTGGGCCACCCGGATATCCACATCATAACGCACGGATTCGCCTGCCCGCGCCCTGCTAATCGCTTCTCTCAAACGGGCTTTCGATGCTTCAGAATAGGACCACCAATAGGTATCCTCGAACGGCCTGTTGAGAACATCTACCGGTGCCAGATCAGCCGTGTTCAATGCGGTACGGTTCGCTTCGACTAACATGCCATCGGGGGTCATGACCCCCACCATGATCGGCAAGGTATCCAGAATCCGGCGCAAATGTTCTTCGGTCCGCCGCCGCTGCTTCTCAATTTGCAAGCGGTCCAGAATATCCCGAAAGACGAGCAGCTTCCCAAAATGCTCATCGTGGTCATGCTTCATCGGCACTGCCCGATATTCCACCGGTACACGCCGCCCCTCGCCACCCAATAGCAGGGCGTGATTCTGCCAGCGAGGCTTTATTTCATAGCTGAGTGTGCTCGAGAGCGGATTGGGCAGGGGTTGATCGGTTTCTTCACTCACCAGATGGAATACTTCGTCAATCGGCTGTCCCAGGCTGACCTGTGCCTGACGACCCAGTAG
>JAIOHN010000807.1 GCA_019912985.1 Anaerolineae bacterium
GGCGATAGCCGATTCCTTCGGCGTCAAAATGGCGCATCACGAGGAAGCGCAGGTCGCATCACACCTGATGGGCGCAATCGCGCATGGTTCCTATGTCGAGTGCTTTCACCACAACCGTGACCCCATCTTCTGGGAGATTCAGACGGAGCCGCGCCCCATCAAAGACGGTTATTACACCATCTCCGATGACCCCGGCTTCGGTATTCATCTCGACCAGGACTACATCAAGCGTTTTCAGGTGGACTGAGCAGAATAACCCCTGTTTGACTGATGTTTTGGGGTGTGCTAGATTTTCACGATAGTCGATTTTTCCAATAAAAAGGCGAGCTTTATGAAACGTGTAGGATTTTTATTGAAGGTCAGGCCAGATAAGATTGACGAGTACAAAAAGCATCATGAAGCTGTCTGGCCGGAAATGCTGGACGCGCTGCAGCGCACCGGCTGGCACAATTATTCGCTCTTCATGCGCGAGGATGGCCTGTTATTCGGCTACTTTGAGGCCGAAGAGAGCTTTGAGGCATCGCTTGCGGGCATGGATAAAGAGGAAATCAACGCCCGCTGGCAGGCGTTCATGGAACCGTATTTCGAGTCGATGACCGGGCGGGCCGATGAGAACATGCTGTCGCTGGAAGAAGTCTTTCACCTGGATTGAGGATCGTGGGGCGCACCATCTGCGCCCCTCATTGTTTTAGCCAGTAAATCACCGGTTTTCCCCGAAACAAACACAGCCGCTTGTGGAAACAACATAGAATAGGTATGCTATCCGGACATAGAAAATATAATTTTGTTTAAACAACTTTATGCAGACAAACGCTCCAGTTTTAGAAATGCGAAACATCTCCAAGCGCTTTGGGGCAACTCAGGCGCTGGATAGTGTATCGCTGCAACTTTTCCCCGGCGAAGTTCACACCCTGCTCGGTGAGAACGGCGCAGGCAAATCCACCCTCATCAAAATCATAACCGGCATCTACCAGCCAGATACAGGCGAAATCCTGCTGGACGGCCAGCCGATTCAGATCGGCAATTCGGCTCAGGCGCAGCATCATGGCATCGCCGCCATTTACCAGGAGCCGATGATTTTCCCTGACCTGACCGTCGCAGAGAATATTTTCATCAGCCACCAGGGGCGTGGCGCGCTGGTCGATTGGGGCGGGATGTATCAGGAAGCGGAGGACATCCTTGAGCGCCTGGGTGTGCATCTCGATGTGCGCAGTCAGGCACGCGGCCTGACTCTTGCCTCGCAGCAGACAGTTGAGATTGCCAAGTCGCTATCACTCAAAACGCGTGTGTTGATTATGGATGAGCCAACTGCTTCACTCTCCGTCTACGAGGTGGATCAGTTATTCAACCTCGTGCGTAATTTGCGCGAGCAGGGTGTTGCCATCCTGTTTATCAGCCATCGTCTGGAAGAAGTATTTGAAATCTCCGACTACATCACCATCTTTCGTGATGGTCGCCTGATCTCTTCGCGGCCTGTGGCCGAGGTCAATACCGAGAGTGCCATCCGCGATATGGTGGGCCGTGATGTGCATTCGTTCTTTGCCAAAAGCGGGGCCGAACGCGGCGAGATGCTGCTATCGGTGCGCGGGCTAACGCGCGAAGGTGTGTTTGAGGACATCCATTTCGATGTACATCTAGGTGAAGTGCTGGGATTTGCAGGGCTGGTTGGGTCAGGCCGTACGGATGTTGCGCTGGCGTTGTTCGGCATCGAACCGGCAGACGAGGGCGAAATTATCTTCGACGGCCAGCGTGTGGACATCCGCGCACCCGACCAGGCGACTCGCCTGGGGATTGCCTATGTGCCAGAGGACCGGCGCGAACAGGGATTGGTCCTGCAAATGTCGATTGCCGCCAACATCACGCTGCCGGTGCTGCGCCGCTATCTGACGCGATTAGGTATCGTGCGCCAGCAGGCAGAGCAGGCCACCGCCGAGCGTTACCGCCAGCAGCTTTCCATCCGCACGAATTCAGTGCAGTTACAGGCCAGCAAACTCTCTGGCGGCAACCAGCAGAAAGTCGTCCTCAGCAAATGGCTGCATACCGAGCCGCGCCTGTTAATCCTTGATGAGCCAACACGCGGCATTGATGTAGGCGCAAAGGCCGAAGTTCACACCATTATTGATGATTTGGCGAAACGTGGGCTGGCGATCATTTTAATCTCATCCGATCTGCCGGAGGTTTTGGCAATGAGCGATCGCGTGCTGGTGATGCGCGAGGGCAAGCAGATGGGTATCTTTGAGCACGACGACGCCACTGAGGAGCGCGTGATCGGCGCGGCCATGGGGCAGGGGGTACAGGCATGACCACACTGCGCCGCTACATCCGCCCGGAGCAAGTCCGCGAACTGAGTCTGCTGCTGATTGTCGTTCTGGCGATCCTCTTCTTCGGCAGCCAGATTGATGGCTATTACAGCACACGCACATTTAACCGCATCGCTTCCAGCGTCATGATTATCCTGGTTGTGGCGGTGGGGCAGACACTGGTCGTGCTCACGCGAAACATCGACCTGTCGGTAGGGTCAATCGTGGGATTCGCGGCCTACTTTGCCGGGCAGCAGGTTTCTGTCAACAACAGCCTCACCCCTTTGACGGTGGTGCTGATCGCTGTTGGGTTGGGGGCAGTGCTGGGGTTGGTCAATGGCATTCTGGTGTCTTATGGTCGCATCCCGGCGATTGTCGTCACCCTGGGTACACTGGCGATTTATCGCGGGTTACTGGTGGAATATGGGAACGCGGCGACCATCATTGTCCGCAATTTGCCCGATTGGTTGGTCGATCTCCCACGGGTCAACTTACTGACCATTGGCGAGCTGGAAATACGACTGATGGTGGGCATCGCCATTGTAGTCGTGATCGTCTTCCAGCTGCTGCTATCTTATTCGGCGTATGGGCGGCGGCTCTATGCCATCGGCTCCAACCCGGAAGCAGCAGAGATCGCCGGGCTGCCCAAAGCGCGCATTGTCCTGGTGGCTTATGTCCTGTGTGGCGCGCTTTCGGGACTGGCGGGATTCCTGTTTCTGGCACGCTTCGGCACCATCACCGTAGTCGCGGCCCAGGGATTAGAGCTTCAGGTTGTGGCGGCGGTTGTGGTGGGTGGGGTCAATATCTTTGGCGGCTCCGGTTCGATGTTCGGCGCGATGCTTGGCGCAGTGTTAATCGGCACGCTGGAACAGAGCTTGATTCGGATGCGCATCAACGAATTCTGGAAAGATGCCCTGTTGGGCTTGCTGATTCTGGTTGCGGTGGCCTCGGATACGATTATTCTAAACCGGCTGCGCGATGCATGGGCGCGGCTCACACGCAGAAAAGGAGAAGCCCGTGCTGCGCGGTCGTAACTGGTTGCTGAGTTGGGAAGCGCTGCTGGTGGTGATTCTGGCACTGGTGGTGCTGGTGAATGTCCAGCTTTCCCCGTTTTACCTGAGTGGCGAGAATTTAATCAACGTTTTTCAGCTCTCGATCGAAAAGGTGATCGTCGCCATCATCATGACGCTGATCATCATCAACGGCGAGATTGACCTGTCTGTCGCCTCGATTATGGGTTTTTCGGCCAGCCTGTTTGCCTGGCTGTTCGAGCAGGGGACCTCACCGGAAGTGGCGGTGCTGATAGCACTGGCAGCGGGCGCGCTGTTTGGAGCATTCAACGGTGTGTGGATCGCCTATGCCGGTTTGCCTTCGCTGGCGGTCACGCTGGCGGGGTTGGTCGGTTATCGTGGTGCGGCCCGGGTGCTGCTGGAGGATCGTTCCGTAGGGGGTTTTCCGGCGTGGTTTAATGCCCTCGGCCAGCCGAATTTTATTGGCTCGCTCTCGGCAGGAATCGTGATTTTCTTCGTCCTGTTCGTGATCTTCACCGTGGTCCTGCATTTTTCCGGCTTCGGACGTTATGTGTTTATCATCGGCAACAACCGCGACGCGGCGCGTTTCGCCGGGGTGCGGGTGCGCCGTGTCAAAATGATCCTGTTCATCCTGTCGGGCGTGATCGCCAGTCTGGCGGGATTGCTGCTGGCGGCGCGGTTGGGAACCGTGCGCGCCAATGTAGCGGAAGGCTTCGAGCTGGACATCATCACGATGGTGCTGCTCGGCGGCGTCAGTATCTTTGGTGGCATCGGCACCATGGCCGGGGTAGGGCTTTCTATTCTGGTGGTGCTCAATCTGCGTAATGGAATGTCCCTTGCCAATTATTCCGGCAATATCCAGACCAGCGTGGTCGGCGTGCTGCTGATCTTATCCGTGCTGGTCCCCAACCTTACACGAGACGCCCGGCATGTCTGGCAACAGCGCAGACATCGCCTACAGGACAGGGGAAAGGAGGCCGCTTTACGACCACCGAGCGAAACAGAAACGGCAAGCCAGTAAAAGAATAATCTCATGGGAGAATTAATCATGAAAAAAATGAAACTACTGCTTCTTTTTACCGTCATTGCGTTACTGCTGTCGCCAGTCTTGGTGATGGCGCAGGATGAGCCTGTAGAAGCCGAACCTGGGCAGGATCTGGATATGGTGCTGCTGCCCAAGTTCCTCGGCATTCTGGTGTTTGATGAAGCTAACGAAGGCGCGATGGAAGCGCACGAAGAGCTGCAAAACCCCGGCGAGCTGATCTTCACCGGCCCAACACCTGAGAACAGCATCCCCGGCCAGATCGAGATTATCACCAGTTCCACCACTCAGGGTGTGGACGCCATCATGATTTCCGCCAATGCGCTGGAAGAACTGGTCCCGGCGACCTCCGCTGCGCTGGATGCGGGAATCACCGTCGTGACCTGGGACTCGCCCGTGCTGCCGGAAGGCGAAGTGTTGTTCGTGGCACAGGTTGACTTTGATGAAACCGGCAAGGTGATGGCCGATATGGCGCTGAACCTGTTGGGTGCAGAGGGCGGCCAGTTCGCCATTCTCTCCG
Organism: Anaerolineae bacterium; assembly: GCA_019912985.1. Lineage (GTDB taxonomy): Bacteria > Chloroflexota > Anaerolineae > Aggregatilineales > Phototrophicaceae > JAIOHN01. Next base: position 4,894 of record JAIOHN010000807.1, read on the forward strand.
CCACGCCGGATGCATCCAACCAGAACGCCTGGATCGCCGCCATGGAGGAAGTCCTGGCAAGCGACGACCAGTATGCCAATCTGGAACTGGTCGATACAGTCTACGGGAATGACACCTCCGAGGATAGCTACAACGAAGCACTCGGCTTGGTGGATAAATACCCTGATCTCAAGCTGATCATGGCCCCGACCACCGTGGGTATCGCTGCCGCCGCCAAAGCCATGCAGGACGAAGGCCTGTGCGGCGAGGTGCTGGTGAGCGGCCTGGGGCTGCCATCAGAGATGCAGTCATTTGTCGAAGATGGCTGCTCTCAGGAATTCGCGCTGTGGAGCTTTGTTGACC
>JAIOHN010000808.1 GCA_019912985.1 Anaerolineae bacterium
GGATTAAGAGTGCGCGAATGTCATCCGCGTCAAAAGGTAGTTGGCCGGTCGCCATCTCGTACAGGACGATACCAAGCGAATAAATATCGGTTCGCGGGTCCAATGGTTGGCCCTGCGCCTGTTCTGGTGAGAGATAGGCTGGCGTACCGATAATCATACCATCGGCAGTCATACGCTTACTTTCCCGGCCCAATGCCAGCCCCAGGTCCATAATTTTCACCTGGCCCTGCGGCGTCACTTTGATGTTTGCCGGTTTAATATCGCGATGGATGATGTCACGCTCATGGGCGTAATTTAAGGCCAGTGCGATCTGCTGTCCAAGATCGACAACCACGTCCTGCGGCGAAGGAATATAATTTGTTAAGGGCTGGCCTTCAACATACTCTACAACCAAAAAAGGCTGATCGTCATCCTCATCAATATCGAAGATCGCCATAATATTGGGGTGGTTGAGTTGAGCAACAGCATTCGCTTCCTGAAAAAAACGCTTGCGAGTTGCCTCCCGAACATGTGGCAGCAGCATTTTCAAGGCGACATCACGGCCAAGGCGTAGGTCTTCAGCTTTATAAACCGTCGCAGTTGAACCATCACCCAGATGTTCAACAATTTTATACCGGTTTCTTATGTTGCGTCCGATCATTCCTATTTACCTGGAGCTTTATCGGGGTGAGAATTTTTACGGATTATAACGAGAGAATCCAACCTACAGCAACTTTCGTAATGATTCTTAACTGTAAACACCATAAATCCCTATTCTTGCATTAAAATAAAAAAATGTGCCATTCAATCAGGAATGGATCAGGAAACGAGAATGCCTTCAGTTGACAGCAAGATTTTGCACAGCGTTTTTCAGCACCTGCCAAAAACTGCCATCTACTTCTTCGATCAAGCGTTCCGTCTGACGTCAGCGGAAGGTAGTGACCTGGAAAATCAGGGCTTTTCGCCTCAAATGATTGGACAGGTCATATGGGATGCGGCGTGTCTGGTAGATGGCCTGGAAAAACCCTGCCGTGGGGCGTTGCAAGGTGAGGAAACCACGTTAAGTGCAAGTAAAGATCATCGCAATTACAGTATCCGAATATTTCCTTTACCCGGCGACGAATATGATGAAGCCGAGGCTGTGATTGGCGCGATCATTGTCCAGTGTAAAACACCCCCTCAGCCCTCACTAGACGCGCAACAGCAGGGCTTGCTTCTTTTTGAGAAAAGTGATCATGCCATGTTCGTGATGGATATGGATGGTTGTTTTATAAATGTGAATTCGCAAGCCGCCAACTTGATTGGCCGCGGCCACGAAGACATTATTGGTGCATCACACTTTGATTTTACCGCTCGTGTCGACCAGGGGTATCTCAAAAATATTCTGAAGAAACTGCGGAGAGGCCAAGAGAAAGCCTCTTACGAACATACATTTACGCATCAGGATGGCAGCAGGCGGATTGTCGAAGTCTCGGCCACGACCGTATTTGATGCAGAAGGAAACCCCAATTTCGTTCAGGGCTTGATGCATGACATTACCGAACAAAAAGCCACACAGCAGGCCCTACACCTGAGCGAAGAACGCTATCGGACTATAAATGAGCTTATCCTGGATTTCGCTTACGCTTACGAAGTGAAGCTGGATGGCAGCATTGAGCATGAATGGGTTACGGAAGACGCTTTAAGGCGGCTCACAGGATGGTCAACCGAGGAACTAAAAGAGAAAGGGCCATTTGCCCTATTTCACCCGGATGAGCGCGAAACGATGCAGCGTTTACAGCAACGTGTAATCAATGGTGAGATCATCAAAGGCGAACATCGCATTATTACCAAAGATGGTCGGGTTCGCTGGTTACAGATTAACCGGCAGCCGGTGTGGGATGATCTCGTTCAGCGTGTGGTGCGTTATTATGGCGTGGCGCAGGATATTACCGAGCGCAAAAATGCGGAAAATGCACTGCGTAAGAGTGAAGAACGCTATCGTGTGCTGACGGAGCTGATGACGGATTATGCCTTTTCCGCTTTTGTAGTAGATGATCACCTTGAGACGGAATGGCTGACCGATGACTCCTATGTGCGCATCACTGGTTACACCCGCGACGAAATTGTAGGTCGGACACTCATCCATCCTGAAGACCGCCAACGTGTAGATGAAGGGCGTAAACGCGTCATCGACGGCGAATTCACCAGTACGGAATATCGCATTATCACCAAAGATGGCGACGTGCGCTGGATACAGCTCGATTGCTATCCGGTGTGGGATGAAGCACACCAAAACGTGATTCGTGTCTATGGTGTAGGCCAGGACAAAACCGCCAGCAAACTGGCTGAAGATGCGCTGCGGGAAAGTGAAATACGTTATCGTATCCTGACCGAGTTGATGTCTGATTACGCGTTTTCCGCGCGCGTGGTGGGAGATCGTCTTGAGCTGGACTGGCTGACCGATGAAAGTTATATGCGTATCACGGGTTATACCCACAGTGAGCTTGAAGGCCGGACACTGATTCACCCTGAAGACCGCCAGCGTGTGGACAAAGAACGCAAGGAAGTGATCAAGGGCAAGCGCACCAGTACGGAGTATCGCATCATCACCAAAGAGGGCGATGTGCGCTGGATACAACTCAATCGTTATCCGGTGTGGGACCAGGCACATGAGAAAATAATCCAGATCTATGGCGTGGCACGCGATATAACCACCAGTAAATTGGCTGAAGACGCGCTGCGCAAAAGTGAGGAACGCTTCCGTATGATTGCGCAGGTCACGCTGGATGGCCTGTATGACTTTGACATCCCACAGGACAACTACTGGATGAGTGATAGCTACCGTTATTTACTCGGGCTTAAAGCCATTCCGGATAACCTTCTTAAGTGGTGGGAAAGCCATCTCCATCCAGATGATTTGTCAGATTGGCGCGAGCAGATCGACGCGATAATGGTCGGCAAGCAAACCTTCTGGCAAAGAGAATACCGGCTGCGACACAATCTGCAGCAGCACTATATCACCATCCTCGACAGAGGCTACGCCATTCCTAACGAAAGCGGGGCTACAGAGCGTATCATCGGCGCACTGACCGATGTCACCCAGGCGCGCGAATCTGAGCGACGCAAGATGGACCTGGCACTCATGCAGGAGAAAATGCGCTTTTTTACGGATTTTGTTACCGCCATCTCGCACGATTTCCGCACGCCCCTGTCGATTATCACCACCAGCGCCTACATCATTGAACGCTCGCCTGATAAAAGCACCCAGGCAGACCATGTAAACCAGGTGAAACATCAGGTGGAACATATCGAAAAACTGGTGGATGGCTTGCTGACCATTGTCCAGTTGGACAACCTGAGCACCTTCAAATTCGAGCCCGTGGACGTGAATCTCCTGCTGACCTATATTCAGGTAAGCGAAGAAGCAGCACTACGGCAGAAGCGGATTCAAATCACACTTGAGCTGGACAAACAACTCCCGATGGTGATGGGGGATAATCACTGGCTGTATCGCTGTCTCGAGAACCTGGTGGTGAATGCACGGCACTACACACCAGAGAATGGCAAAATTTCCATCAGCACACTTTATGAAGATGAGCATGTAATCGTGCAAATACAGGATAATGGCATCGGGATCGCGCCGGAACATCTGAGCCATATCTTTACGCCGTTGTATCGCGTGAAATCACACCGGCCCAGCGACGGCCAGGGATTGGGACTGGCTATCGCCTGGAAAATTGCGGAGCTGCATGGCGGCTACATCACTGTCGAAAGTGAGCTAGATGAAGGCAGCACCTTTACCATCTACCTTCCCCTGGGAGACGACCAGGCTCATGTGTTAGAGTCCCCTAACGATGGCCCCTGAGAATCGACAGGCTGAACGGATAAGTTTACACTAAAGATAGTCACAGCAATTTTCGAGGAGCCAATGGACAAGGCGGCAATCAAAGAAGCACGTCAAATCCTGCGTCGCGTGCAGGACCATCTATACCAATCACATTCAAATTTGGGGGTCCAGCAGGAATCAGTGGGATTGGTGGACGTTTTCCATCACCCTGAAAGCACGCTTGCCAGCTTGAATTATGTCGCGCCTCGCCGCAAAACCGCCTGGATTTCCGGTGACATGGTTCAACAGGGATTAGATCACCTGCAAGGCTTACAGCGCACACCACGCATTCAGTATATTGAGGGTCTATTCCCGCCACTGTTCGCGCGCACCCTGCGCGATCTCAATCTGGTGCCAGAGTGGGAATTGCCCTTGATGATCTATGTAAAAGACGGGTTTAACGGTCATCCCGCTCCAAGCGTCACGCTTGACCAACTGCCGCTGGATGTGAATATCGAGATTGTGAACGACCAGCGCGGCATTGAGCTGTGGTGGTATGTCTGGCGCAACGCTTATTATGATGTGCTGACGCTCGGCGTGGAGCCGGTTGTCGTGGGGCGCGACATGGCCGCGCTCGAAATGGGCCGCCAGATGGACATTTTGCTGTACCGGGCGGGTTTTCCGGTGGGCGTGGTGCGCATGAGCATCCATGAGCAGACGGCGCATGTCGTGGCGCTGGCGCTGATGAAAGAGGCGCGTACGCCTGAATTATTGCGCACGCTGTATATCGCAGCGGCCTGCACTGCCCTGGAGCGCGGCTGTACCATGGTCTATGCGCCAGGCATGACCGAAACCGACCGCCGCATCTGCCGCGAAGTCGGTTTTCTCGATATCGGCAGCATGGTTTGCTTCCGAGCACAATCTGAAACCAACGATACGCTTGAGGAGAAGCATGGCTACATCATGGGGCAGCCTATACTTGCCTTACGCTGAGCAGGAAACGGTCGCCACACTGCTGCGTGATACGCTGGCTCTGCTTGGCTATACATCCTACGACCCCTTCGGCCTGATCCCCGGCAAAGCCTATGATCAAAACGTGCGGCTGTTTGTCACGCCGCCAGTCGAGGGTTGGCTGCGGGTCGTCGGCCTACCGCAAACTGTCATCTGCGAGGCGCTCTCCCAAAAAGCGCTGTGTCTATCATTGGAACTGAATGGCACTGAAGCGACCATCGACGTGTTTGTGAATGGTCAGCAGGTGGAGCCGGAACCGGCGCTGGCTGAATTTGTACGCACTGGCGCTGACCTGCATCAGGCCCTGAACGCACAGAATTTGCGGCTGGCAGAAGAACCGACCGACCCCGTGTTTGACAATCTGTCCGATGAACTTCAGTCGATGGCCGCCGGAGTCGATAACCGCCAGGCACAGAAGATGTTCGAGCGCTTGAGTGGCGGGTTGGTGAAAAAAATGGGCCAGCGCACCGGCACGGATGCCGACGCCATGTCTGCGGATGCGCGCGGCCTGTTGGGAGAAAACGCGCCTGATTGGAACAGCCAGGGCGGCCAGCGGATTCGCGCTGTGATGGGCTGCCTGACTGTGCCGGAAAACTGGCGTGAGCCGGATTTCGTCAGCCTGCGTGATGCCTATCAACTCCACCGCCGCCGCCAGCGCAAGCCGGACGCGCGGCTCTACCCTGGGGATGCGGAAGCGCTGGCAAAAGTGCCAGATGCGCTGGATTACATCCCCGTTTACGGAGGGCGCTGATGTCCGTTGAAGATCGTGTACGCTGGGATACCGTCTACTTCCAGCAAACACACCTGACCTATCCCGATCCCGATCCTTTTTTGTTCGAGTACACGCCGCCACTGACCACACCCGAAGAAGTGCGCGCGCTTGATCTGGCAGGTGGGGTTGGACAAAATGGCCTGTGGCTGGCCGAACAGGGCTACACAGTGGACATCATCGACATCAGCCGCATGGCGCTGCTACAGGGCCGCTCTGAGACGATTTCACGTGGCCTGCGCAATGTTAATCTGTTGCAATATGATCTCGATTCAGTGGAGCTGAAGCAGGAAAATTACCATCTGGTCTGTGTATTCCGCTTCCTGAAGCGCGACCTGTTCTCGCAGATTCGGGCGGCGGTGGCCCCCGGTGGGCGTGTGATCTACCAGACCTTTAACAGCCGCTACCTTGAAATCAAGCCGCAGTTCAACCCCGGCTATCTGCTGGAACCCGGTGAACTGGCGGGATACTTCGCGGATTGGAAAATCCTGCACAAATCTGAGCTTAAGCATATTTCACGCGTCGTCGCCATTAAGCCACGAGAGGAAAACTGGTAATCATGCCGACACTGCTTTCCATTCAGGTGGGGATGCCCGCCGAACACGGTGCAGACTCCATCTCTGATAAATCCTGGGAATCCGGTATTTTCAAATACCCGGTCACAGGCCGCCTGTGGCTGGATACCATCAATTTACCCGGTGATGGGCAGCAGGATTTGAAAAATCATGGCGGCCCTTTCCGCGCGGTACTGACCTACGGCGCACCACATTATGAGATGTGGCGTGCAGAACTTGAACGCCCTGATCTGCCCTATGGCGCGTTTGGCGAAAACTTCACCGTGTCTGAACTGACCGAAGATCAGGTTTGCCTGGGTGATGTGTACGCGGTCGGCGAGGTCATCGTGCAGGTATCACAGCCGCGTTTGCCTTGCTGGAAGCTGGCACGACGCTGGGGCATCAAAGACCTGACCGCCCGTGTCGAGGAGAGAAACGCGGGTGGCTGGTACAGCCAGGTGCTGCAAACTGGCTATGTTGAGGCGGGTGACAGCTACGAACTGCTGGAGCGTTCCTATCCGCAGTACACCATCAAACGGTTGTACGATCTTGCCTACAAACGTGAGCGAAACCTGGACGCACGCGCCGAACTGACGGCGGTGGAGGCGCTTTCAACCGGTTGGCGCGAGATGTTCGCGCGCCCGATTTAGTCATCATACACAAGTTTAGGCTGGTGAAATTGAGTGCTAATTGGTAGTCAAAGCCAGCCATTTACGGTTACAATAAATACACAGTCCACTATATACACCTGCACAGGTGCAATATGATTGCTTGGCAAATGCTATCACAACATGAGGTATGTCGCGCTGCGACGCTGACTTCATGGATGCTGCCAGACAAGCCCGATCACGACAACCTCATTTTACACATCACCAATTTATTCTGACTTTATAAACCCGGACGATCTCGGAAAACCGGCCTGCGTTTGCGCCCCGGTCGCTGCTCCATAGGTCGTTCCCACGGAGGACAAATGTCTGATTTTATTTTTAAACAACTTATTAACGGTGAATGGGTGGATGCCAGCAATGGCAGCACCTGGGATCTGATCAACCCGGCGACCGAAGAAGTACTGATGCCGATTCCCTATGGCAATGCTGCGGATGCAGAGGCGGCTATCGACGCGGCGGCACGTGCCTTTCCCGATTGGGCCGCGCGCACGCCCTATCAGCGCGCGGATATTCTCATGGCGGCAGCGGATTGGGTAAATGCTCGCCTGGACGATCTGGCAGTGATTACCACCGAAGAATGCGGCAAGCCCCTGGGTCAATCCAGAGCCGAGTGGCAGACAGCGGCCAATCTTTTCATCTGGTATGCCGAGGAATGCAAACGCAACTATGGGCGCATCATCCCGGCCCGCAAACCGGGGCGGCGGATTATGGTCATTCACCAGCCGATTGGCGTGGTTGGCACCATCACCGCCTGGAATTTTCCCGTCTATAACGCGGTGCGTGCCTGGGCTGCGGCCCTGGCTGCTGGCTGCACAGTCGTGGGGCGGCCTGCGGAATACACGCCGCGTTCGCTGATGATGGCCGGGCAGGCACTCCACGAATCCGGTATGCCCAACGGCGTGATCAGTGTCATCAGCGGTGAGCCTGACGAAATGGGCCAGGCCATGCTCAAGGACAAACGTCTGCGCAAACTGCACTTTACCGGCAGCACCCGTGTCGGCAAGCTGCTGCTCGATGGTGCATCAGAGACGATGACCCAGCTTTCGCTGGAATTGGGCGGTAACGCGCCTGTGCTGGTGTTCCCTGATGTCGATGTCGAACAGACTGTGAAAGACGCGCTGACCTTCAAGCTGCGCAACTGCGGTCAGGTGTGCATCGCTCCCCAGCGCTTTTACGTCCACAGTCAGATCGCGGAGGAGTTTATCGACCGTGCCGCCCAGCTTGCGAAGACTTTTAAAATCGGCAATGGGCTGGAACAGGACGTCGATGTCGGGCCGATGATTAACGCTCGTCAGCGTGATCGCCTGGAGCAAATGATGGAGACAGCCCGCGCTTCGGGGGTCGATGTGCTAACGGGCGGCGCGCGTCCAGCCAATCTGGAACGCGGTTATTTCTACGAACCCACGGTGGTCACCGGGCTGAAACCCGATATGAACCTGTGGCAGGAGGAAATTTTCGGGCCAGTGCTGCCGGTCACACCATTTGATGATGTTGACGACGTGCTCCGCCAGGCGAATTCGACAGATTACGGGCTGGCAGCTTACGTCCAGACCAACGACATGAACACTGCCATCAAGATGTATGAAGGTCTGGAATTCGGCATGGTGGCGGTCAACGACTGGCTGCCTTCGACACCCGAAGCGCCCTTTGGCGGCATCAAGCAAAGCGGGATGGACCGTGAATGCGGCCTGGAAGGGCTGGAATCCTATCTGGAAACCAAGACGGTTTACATTGGCGACATACGGTAATCATCGGGGCTCAAGCCCCGGATACAGTCAGCTTTGAAAGGCGAAACGGAGATGTAAGTTATGGATAGTCACGATGGTCATGAATTGCAAGTTCGTGTCACCCGCATCCGCGAGAAACACGTCGAGGAACTGGAAGCGATGCAGCGTCTGGTTTTCCCCACGTTGACTCAGGATGAACTGTTCACCGCACAGAAGTATCGTAAGCATGTCGAGCTGTTTCCTGAAGGGCAGTTTGTCGCCCTGGCGATGGTCGAAGGACGAGAGAAGGTGATCGGCGCAGCCAGCGCCTTTCGCACAACCTTTGACTTTGACTATATCCACCACACCTTTCAGGAAGCGGTGGCTGACGGCTGGCTGACCAACCACAACCCCAAAGGTGACTGGTTGTACGGCGCGGATATGAGCGTCCACCCGGATTTCCGGCGGCGTGGGATCGGCAGCCTGCTCTACAAGGCCCGGCGCAAACTGGTACACCAGCTTAATCTGCGGGGTGAGATCGCCGGGGGAATGCTGCCAGGATACGAGCGATACAAGAAACACATGACCATCGAGCAGTATGTAATGAATGTGATTATGGGGCGTGCCACCGGTAAAACGCTGGCGATGCAGTTGAAGAATGGCTTCAAGGTGCGCGGAATCCTTTACGACCACATTACCGATCCGCGCGCCAACAACTGCGCGACGCTGCTGGTACGCGACAATCCACACTACATCCCCGATTACATCAAAGCCGGAGTATGACTTGGCTGAGATTCTCATTGATAACACCCGACCGGAATACGCGGAGGCGCTGGAGCAAATTCAGCGCCTTGTGTTTGGGCATCTGCCAGAACACGCCCAGTATTCCGCCGCCATGTATCAGCGGCATCTGGAAATCTTCCCTGAGGGCCAGTTCACCGCATTGATAGGTGTAGACAACCAGCGGATACCAGTCGGTGCGACAACTACCTTTCTCACACCAGACTTCGATCATATCCGTCAGCCGTTTGAAGAGTCCGTTTCATGGCTGGCTTTCCATGATCCAGACGGAGAATGGTTGTATGGCGCAGACATCAGCGTCCATCCTGATTACCGGCGGCGCGGCGTGGGCAGCCATCTCTATACCGCTCGCGCAGCACTGGTACAAAAGCTGAATTTGCGCGGCGAGGTCGCTGCCGGGCTGCTGGCAGGCTATTATCGCTATCAAGCGAAAATGTCGATTGAAACCTACGCAAATAAGGTCGCACGTGGGGAGTTGGTAGATCCAACAGTGAGCATGCAACTGCGTAACGGATTCGTTTTACGCGAGGTTTTGTATGATTATGTTGAAAACCCAGAGTCAGCCGACTGTGCGGCGTTGATCGTGCGCGAAAATCCGGATTACCGCGCTTAAACCCCGGTAATATCGAGATTGCCCAACTGGGTCAGAAAATCAAACTGCGACAGATAGGTCTCTGCTTCATCCAAGGTGCGATAAAAATGGAACTCTTGAGTTGAATTCTTCCCCAAAGTGGAACCTTCGAACAACCGCTGTATTTCGACCGGCGCACCTGCCACCACCACCTGATTGGCGTTCGCATGTCGAGTAATCACAGAGAGCCACTGCATATGGAGGAGAAATTCGCTGGTGGGAATCGGAGTATCCTGTTGGTTGATGACGATATGCACCGGACGGGGCATCTCATTCAGCAACTGGCTAACCTGCTCGATTCTTGAACGTAAGGCTTCGCGTGTCCAACCCGCAGAATAGGCAATCATCAAGCGGGTCTTTTGAGGGTCCAGCCACTTTAGCGTAACAGCCATGCACTCACACTCCAAGTTCTTCCTATTACTATCATCGCTTCATTTCGGGGATTTTTACCTTCAGATTGTTAATCATTTGTGAATTTTTTATGTAACCTATCATCATAGCCATTCTCAGTATCTGCTAAAATGAAGCAGGAATGAACGAAAAGAGTGGCTATGCGTCCCGACCGTGCAACCGTCCTAAGTCAAGCACCCCTGCATGATTTGATTGTCGTGCTGCTGCGCCAGTACAAACATCTGCTAAGCGAACGCGACATCTCCCTGACCGAAGCCGACATCCAATCAACCGCGCAACACATTGTAGCACGCCAGGCGTTGGATGACCGAGAACAGGCAATTCGCGCTGTGTTGGCGACCCTGGTGGAGGAAAGCCAGACGGTGTTGGATCAGTGGCATCTGTCTTTTGCGCAGTCGCTTGAAACCGAAATGACTAACATACCGGGGTGGGAAACCACTGCCGAATTTTTAGAAATCGCCAATGAAAAAGGGAATGCCGAGCTGCGGATTGCTTCTGGATCGGCTCTCGCGGTCGCCCTGGGTGATTACCTTTTCGCGCCGCATCTGCTGACCGTGCTGGATCACGACCCGAATGAGCTGGAAGGCATGGTGGCGCGCCGGGTGTTGACCTTGGTCAGCGGTGTGGATGCCGAGGTCGAAGACTGGCAGGCACAGATCCAACAGTGGATCAAAAAAAGAAATTCGACTAATAACAGTAAGTAAAGGACAAATTATGGCTGATAACAAGACTGAGGGACGCAAGTTTCTGGAAGAAAACGCCAAGAAAGATGATGTTCAGACCACATCCAGCGGCTTACAGTATAAAGTGCTGGAAGAAGGCTTCGGCACCAGTCCAAAAGCCAGCGAAACGGTCAAGGTACATTACAAAGGCACGCTGATTGATGGGACAGAATTCGACAGCTCTTACAAACGCGGCGAACCCATCTCCTTCCCACTGAATCGCGTGATTGCGGGCTGGACCGAGGGCTTGCAGCTCATGAAGACTGGCGCAAAGTATGAGTTTTACATCCCCTATGAGCTGGCCTACGGTGAGCGCGGTGCAGGCGCAGTCATTCCCCCCTATGCGACACTCGTCTTCCTGGTGGAACTGCTCGAAGTACTCTAAGTTGTAGGGTCGTTCAGGATAAACAAAACGGATGGACAGAGAAGATCTTGTCCATCCGCTGCATGTTTTGATTAAAAGAAGCCGCGTCGTCCGTAGCGTTCTTCAGTCCACGGGTCGCCGTGATTGTGATAGCCTGCCTGCTCCCAGAAACCGGGCTTATCCACCGGGCTGAATTCCAGCGCCCGCAGGAACTTGGCACTTTTCCAGAAGTAGAGCTTTGGCACCAGTGTGCGCACCGGCGCGCCGTGATCCGCTTCCAGGAATTGACCGTCATACTTGTAGGCCAGCAGCACATCGTCATCCATCATTTCTTCCAGCGTGACGTTGGTCGTATATCCAAAATCACAG
>JAIOHN010000809.1 GCA_019912985.1 Anaerolineae bacterium
CAGCACTGCAGCGAACAGGGTTGCGCTGCGTGCCATGATTGCCAGTAAATTTGTGAAGTCCATCTGGCTTAGAACTTGCACGTTGAAAGCGATGAATCCCACACATGCTGCATCCAGCAGGCCGACAATCATCGCTCTCAACCATAGCCGACGGATGGCGGAAAAAAAGTCTTTGAAAAACTCCGGCTGCTTGCCCCGCACCCACATGGACATCACCTGGAAAAGGCCTACGGTGCCAAGGGGTATCGTGATAATTGGAAGCGCGAATATAACCCAGGCAAAATTCGACAGAACAAAGGTCCCCCCTCGTTCAAGTTGTTCCATTAAACCGTCGTATTTACCCTGAGTTTCCGTTTTTCGCATACAAAATCCTATTTAAGGCCGGTGGTCGAAATCCCTTCCACAATATAGCGCTGGAAGAAAATGAAGATGAGAAACACGGGCAGCAGCGACAGCGAGAGCATGGCGAAAATCGCGCCCCAGTTTGTCGCCGCGGTTGCATCTGCATAATTCCTCAGCGCGATGGAAACCGTATACATTTCCGGCTTGGTCAGATAGAGCAGGGGGCCGAGAAAATCTTCCCAGGTCCAATAGAAGGAGAAGATTGCAGCGGTGATAATGGCCGGTTTGAGCTGTGGCAAAATCACATGCCGGTAAATGCCAAACTGATCCGCGCCATCAATCATGGCCGCCTCATCCATGTCCATCGGAATGCTGCGGATGAACTGCATGATCATGAAGATGAAAAAGGCGCTCCCGCCAAGACGCGGGATCAATAATGGCAGAAAGCCAGGAACCCATCCTAACCTGCTGAAAATGATATACTGAGGCACCAATTCGACTTCGTTTGGCAGCATCAGCGTGAGCAGCATAATAGTAAACCAGATTTGCTTACCGCGAAACTTGATACGCGCAAAACCGTAAGCGACGATCGTCGAAGCAGCTACCTGGAATAGAGTACCCACTACCGTGTAGAAGATGGTGTTCTTATAAAAGGTAGTAAAGGTGATACCTCCGAATCCTGACCAGCCATCAACATAATTTTCCAGAACCATCGTCGAGGGGATCAGGTTATTCACTGTCGTCCAGATTTCGGTTGGTGGCTTGAGCGAACTGGAGACCATCCACAGGATAGGGTAAAGCATAAATAGCCCGAAACCGCCAACAAAAAGATGATAGATGAGCGACCGGGTAAAAACCTGCCGACGCCGCTGCCCCTCTCGTTTGTTCAGTGCGGTTTGAATATCTGCATGTACAGCCATTATGCCTACCTCACATCCGTCTCGTAGAATACCCAATATTTGGAGAACAGGAAACTAATCGCGGTGAGTACGGCGATAATTGCCAGTAGTACCCAGGCCATCGCTGCCGCGTAGCCCATTTGAAAAGTCTCAAACGCGCGGTTGAATAGATAGACCGCGTAGAAGAGCGTAGTATCCAGCGGCGCGCCACCTGTAATAATGTAGGCCTGCGTAAACACCCTAAATGATCCGATTGTTTGCAGAATTAAGTTAAAGAAGATGATCGGGGTTAGCAGTGGAAGAGTGATTTTTAAGAAGCGGTTCCAGGCATTTGCGCCGTCAATTTCGGCTGCTTCGTACATCTCCTGCGGGATCTGACGGAGCCCGGCGAGAAAAATCAACATGGGTGAACCAAATTGCCACATCGCCAGGAAGATCAGTGTCCAGATAGCGGTTTGAGGGTTGCCCAACCACCTCACAGGTTCGAATCCTAATAAAGCCCCGAAGGCATTTATTAATCCCTCTGCACCGAACATTTGTCGCCACATGACCGCAACGGCCACGCTCCCGCCAATGATCGAGGGCAGATAATAGGCCGCACGGTAAAAATAGACACCGCGCCGCTTGACGTTCAATAACATCGCGACCGCCAATGCCATGATCAGGCGCAGCGGCACTGCCGCCACCACATATTTCACGGTTGCGGTCAATGAATTGCCATAACGCCGGTCCTCAAAGAACATCCGGTGGAAGTTATCAAGGCCGGTAAATTGTATCTGGTCAGCAGCCAGAATATCATAATCAGTAAAGGCCAGCCCGAAAGAGATGACCATCGGGATAAGCCCAAACAGGATAAACCCAATCAGCCAGGGCGCGATAAACAAATAACCTGCGAGATTATTCTGCTTAAAATCGCGGTTCTTTTTTGTCGTGCGGCCTGTCTCCCGGTTCGCCATTGCCACAGATGGCTCTAGACCAGTGCTCATAAGAGATGTCCTCAAAGTATCTTCAATCAAATGGAAAATGGTGGGGCTTAGTATGCTCCCCACCATTCTTTGGTTTTGCAACTTTACTTATTGATTGGAATCCAGGATTGACTGGGCCTCGGTACGGAAAGTTTCGACACCTTCCTCAGGTGAAATCAGACCAAAGAGCACTGGTTCAACCAGCATCGGACCCCAAACGTTGCTGTTGATGTCGCTATAGCCTACCGGGTTTGGTGGCGGGATGGGGCTGGCTGTGTCGGCAATTGTGCCCACAAAGTCAAAGGTTGCGCCTGTGGCCGTATCGACCATCATTGACAGGTGATCACGAACTTCAGAGGAAACCGGCACACCACGCTCGGCGAAGAGCACTTCGTTGGCTTCCAGACTGTTGGTGAAGTAGTCAATGAACTGAGCGCCAAGCTCTGGGTTGGGGCAGTTCTGAGTTATGGAGAAGAACATGGACGGTTTCAGATAATTGGCTGATTCCCCACCTTCGATCCGTGGCACGGGATACAGCACAAAGTTACGATCTTCACCAGCGGCGTTCCATAGTGAAACTACCTGGTTGCTCCATTGGAAACGGATCGCTTCTTCACCACGGATAATCGGAGATTGTTCATGACTGGGGCTGGCGGATTCGACATCTGCCTGCATATCCATTGACGGAATTGCACCAGCATCCATAAGGCGTTTGATACGAGCGAAATGCTCAACCATGGGCGTGACATCGTCCCAGCCGAGGCTCGTGCCGTCATCTGTGAAGGGTTGTTGACCACTGCTCAGCAACACAGCGGCGAAGTGGTTATCGTCCCATGGCCCATAGGCAATGATCCATTTGCCGGTGCTTTCGTATATCTGGTATCCCAGTTGTTCGAAATCATCCCAGGTCCAATCCCAGGCGGGAAGTTCCAGTCCGGCTTCCTCAAAGGCATCAGCATCAAGGATGTAGGTCATCGAATTGCTGCCCAGGCTAATACCGTAGACATGATCGGTGGTTTCGCCATCCTGGGCTACCTGGACGCGGCCGCTGTCGATAATTGAATCGGGGATACTGGAGGCATTGATTGCGCCGGATTCGATATACTCATCCAGAGGCAGGAGCAGACCACGATTGGCCCATTCCGTTAGATACGCATAGTCCTGCTGCATCACACAGGCTACAGAACCGCCAGCAGCCTGCGTATTGACACGCGTCCAGTAGTCACTCCAACCGGAGAACTCGTAAGTGACATCAACGCCGGGATTTTCGGCCTCGAACATTTCAATAACTTCGATAGTCCGATCATGACGATTATCGGACCCCCACCAGGTGATGGTAAGCTCGGTATCCTGGGCCTGAACCACAGTGACGACTGACATAAGCATGGTCATCAAGCACAGAACAAAGACTAACTTGGCGTTACGCATATATAATCAACCTTTCACAAAAAGTTTACAAACAAGAACGGCTCGAATTCACGTGACCGGTCACAAAAATTGTATTCAGATTCTTCAAAATGTGCAAATAAATATCGAAAATTGGTGGAATTATCCAAAAGATGGCATAATAAACACTGCTTTGATAAGTATGAGTAGGGTGTGACCGGTCACGCCTGTAACACACATGGGACACTCTATATGAAGCAAAAAAAAGTCACAATAAGGGATGTTGCCAAAAAAGCTGGTGTCTCTTATCAAACCGTGTCGCGCGTGATTAACAACAACGAGAGCGTGGCCGAAGATACACGCCTCCGGGTTCAGAAGGTGATGGATGCACTGGGCTATCGCCCGAACCGTGTAGCACAGATGTTAACTACCAACCGTTCGAACACGTTAGAGTTGTTTATCGTTGACGTCGGCTATGGTGGTCGGCTGGCGGATTCGACCAAGAACATGGCACACGCTGCTAAAGAGGCTGGGTACAGTTTGTTAGTCTCTGACGTTGACTCGCAGGGGCTGCAAGCGGCTTTTGAAAACGCGGCGGCGCGTCTGGTGGATGGGGTGATTATGTATGCACCTCGTTTGAGAATTGAGGATGAAAAACTGCTGGAACTGAGCAGCGGCATTCCCCTTGTGCGACGAGATTACGTGCCGGAATCGCGGCTGGCATGGGTGGGCTTCGATCAAGCACAGGCCACACGCCTTGCTGTGGAGCATCTTCTCCGACTTGGGCATCGGGATATTGCCGCCGTACCACCGGTTTCAGAGATTATCAATGGCTACTGGCGTTATACCACATGGCACAACGTGTTACTTGAACATGGCCTCACGCCTGGTCCCTTCTACCCAGGCGACTATTCAATGCTGAGCGGCTATATCGCCGGGCAGGAAATTATTAAGACCCAACGTCCATTCACAGCGCTCGTGGCCGGGACAGATTATATGGCTGTGGGTTGTATGCGTGCCTTGCGTGAACATGGTCTGCGTGTACCGGATGATGTTTCAGTGGTTGGGTACGATAACACCGAGTTCGCCAGTTACATTGACCCTGCTCTGACGACTATTGAGTTCAAATTCGCCCGGCAGGATAAAATGGCCGTGCAGTATCTGATCGATCTTATTCACGATCCGGACATGGAGCTTCACCAGCGTGTTTTTACGGCGGAACTGGTCGTTCGTGAAAGTACGGCACTCGCACCTGAACACACTACATCCTCAGATGGTAGATAGTCAGACGACACCACTGACGATCTGTTCCGGTCATTATTGGGAAACGCTCGATGCATGATACTTTCTTGCCGCCAGAGTGGTATGACCCGCCGCGTGAGTTTTCACTCGCTCCATTCTGGTTCTGGAATGATCATCTCGAAGAACGCGAGATTGAACGGCAATTGGGAGAATTCCAGGCACACGGTGTTCATGCTTTTGTGATTCATCCTCGCGTTGGCCTGCCTCAGCACATGGGTTGGATGAGTCCCGCGTTATTAAGTAAGATGCGTTTTGCGATTGAACGCGCAAAAGCACGGGATATGTGGGTGATTCTCTATGATGAGGGGATGTATCCCAGCGGCTCATCGTCGGGGCAGGTGGTGGCGGAAAGCCCAATATACCAATGTCGCGGTATGGTGCACATCAATCTTGATGAGGTTCAGCCGGACAGCGAACAGCAGGGTGTTTATATTGACCGGAATGGTGACTGTCTGCTTGCACCTGACCAAACACTGGTCGCGGAGGTGACTTACCAGGGAGAGCGTTATGCGATTATTGATCGCCCTATTGACGCCGTGATTCGTGGTCTGCATTTCCTGAATGAAGACTCAGACGCACCGCCTGAGGACAGCCCGTTGGCTGCTGACCTCCTGAACCCTGATGCGGTCGCCTGTTTTATCCGGTTGGTCTATGATCGGTTCTGCCAGGAGTTCGGGGCGTATTTCGGTGACACGATTCGGGGTATTTTCACCGATGAGCCGAGTTTGTTGGGGCGTCCCCGAGAGAAGGGACTCATGCCGGGTACAACCGGTATTATGGAACACGTCAACCAGTTCCTGGGTTATGATTTTACGCCTCATTTGCCAGCCTTGTGGGATGACCACGCACCACAGCATATTCAAGACGATTATGAGCGCGCGTTAGAAAACCGGCTGGAAACGACCTATTACGCTCAGCTTCATGATTGGTGTGAGGCGCACCACGTCCCACTCACGGGACACCCTGCCGAACCCGACGCGACACGGCACCTGCGTTATTTTCACATCCCGGGGCAGGACATCGTTTGGCGCTATATTGAACCTGACCAACCTTCTGCGTTAGAAGGCCGCCAATCCACACAGGCAAAAGCCGCTTCCTCCGCGATGCTTCACGGTCGGCGGCGGCGCAATGCCAATGAATTTTGTGGCGCTTATGGACCAGATCTCACATTTGAAGAGATGCAATGGCTTGCCAACTGGCTGTTGATTCGCGGCTGTAACATGCTTATTCCTCACGCCTTTTACTATTCCGTACGCGGGCCGCGTCTGCATGAGCGCCCACCGGATGTTGGCCTGCACAGTCCCTGGTGGGATGATCGTTTTACGACTTTTGCGCTGGCTTGCAGTCAGTTGTGCTGGCTTAACACAGACAGCAAACCTATCTGCCAGGTGGCGATCCTGGGTGAACATCATCGTCTGCCGTGGCGCGCCGCCAAAGTTTGCTTCGAGTATCAGATCGACTTTAATTATCTGGATGCGGATGATCTGCTGGATAACGCTACTGTTGAGAAGGGCCGTATCCAGGTCGCCGATCAAAGCTATGATGTGCTCATCGTTGATAGTGACGTTGCCCCCACGCTTCAGGCACGGGTAAATGAACTCGCTGAGACGGTGGCAGTGATCTACTGGAACGACGATCAATCGCATTGTTTGAATACACTGCGACAGCATGTGTCACCGCTGCTGTGGATTGAGCCTACGGCCAGTGGGCTGCGACTGCGGCATGTGCAAAAAGCCGGATTGGATTGGTTTGCCCTGTTTAACGAGACAGGCGAAACGGTCAACGTTCATATTGATGTATTGAATCCAGGAACGATGCGCCTGATCTTTCCCTTCTCAAATGAGGTCTTTTCTTTTCATGGCACGGTCCAGCTTGAAGGGCATAGCTTGTGCGTGATCGCCGTTGATCTTGCAGAGGCTCAAAAGTTGTGAAACTCCACAGGGCTATTCTCCTGACGATCACTTGTCTTTCTATCTGTGCTGCTGCCATTATGCTGTTGCCATCATCAATGCGAGCACAGTTCGTGACGATTAACCGGATTGCGACGAATCTACAAAATCCGCGCGGTGTGGCTGTACTGCCAGATGGCAGGCTGCTGGTGGCAGAAGCGGGAACGGGCTTTGTACCAGATGATCCAGCAGAGTACACAGGCAAATTGAGTGTTTTCGAGGATAAAAATGGCGATGGCGATTACGATGACCTGGATGAACGCGGTCCCATTCTTGAACATCTCTCTGGCTATAACATTCTCACGCAGTTTAACCCGGGGCGTGATGAAATTGTTGGGATTGGTGATGTGCTTGCTTTGGATGATGGGCGGGTGTTTTTCACTCTGGACGATCGTTTTGAAACGATCTCGATTGTTGAGCTTAGTCCAACGTTTGAGCTGATTGGTCATCTTCATGAGAGTGACGGCACGCTCAATTCGATTGTTTATGATGCCTCTGACCAGTTGATTTACATGGCTGAAAGTACAACCAATGCAATCAGCGCGGTGACTTTAGATGGCGAGGCACAGCGTATCACCTATTTCGGCTTGCTGGCGCATAACCAACAGGCAGTTCCCTCGGGGATCGCTGTTGACCCGCTTACAGGTGATCTGCTCGTGACGATGTTTTCCGGGCAGTTGTGGAGCTACTACGATTCCATCCTTTCATTTATGCCAGGCGATGCCAAAGTGATGCGGGTGAATCCGGAGAGTGGCGAATACTCAGATGAAATTGTCGATCTGACTACGGCAGTTGATGTAGTGACCGACGAGATCGGCAATGTCTTTGTGGCTGAACTCACCACACAGTGGCCGACCACACTGCTAACGCGCGATTTTGATTTATATGATCCACTTGGGCCGCCTGATGCAGGTGGCTATGCCCGCTTCACAGGCCGGATTACGATGTTTCCGGCGGATGGGGGTGGGCCAGTTGTGATTGCCGACAATCTCGATGCTCCAACAAACATGACTTACGATGGCGGCGCACTCTATGTTTCTGTAGGGCAGGGTACACCAGGCCGTCCTATCTGGAGCTCAAATGGTTTGACCCGTATTGTGGGTGAAATTTACAAGATCACCGATCTCGATGCGTTGAAAACAGATACCTAAGCAGTATTTAATAGGCTTCTGATTAACCGCATTTACATATAGCCCCCGTAGAAACAATTAATTTGCATGCGATTCTGGCTCAGAGTAAGATTCATGAGCATCTTCTTAAACTATGGTGGTTGGTTAGGTATTCCGCGAACCAATTTTTGCATCAGTTCTACATTTGTTTCGCTGCTCCAATACATGCAACCTTCAAGTTGGTGAGGCCTCTACTACCGCGGGTGACTTCGTGAAAATGAAAATCTTCTTTGTAATTTCTTACTCTGTCTTGTTTGCTTTGATGAGCGCATGCGCACCTGCAGATCCATCTCCGACTGCGCTGACGCCAATCACAATACAGTTAGGTTCGGGGCACCAGGCATTGTATGGCGGCCTCTATGTAGCCGAGCAAAACGGATACTTCGAACAAGAGGGACTGCGTGTAAATTTCCTTGAGGGTAGTCCGAGCACCGACCTGGTAGCACCTCTGGTGGATGGTACCGCACAGTTCGGACTGATGGGAGCCAGTGCGATTATCTCCGCACGAGCAGAGGAACAACCTATACGAGCGATCGCCACTGTTTTAAGACGCGATCCAGTGGTGTTTTTCAGTCTAAGTGATTCAGGTATTAGCAAACTTGAGGATTTCATCGGGAAAAAGGTCTCCGTGAGTGAGCGCTTGCGTCCACGCTTGCGAGCTATGCTTGGTCATGCGGGTATAGACTCGGACGAAGTGATCGAAGTCGGTACTGGCGGGGCCGCAGGTCTCTACAATGGTGATGTCGATGTCGCAAGCGGTTTAGTGACCAGCACTGTTCTTTCGGTCCAACAAGATGGGTACACCGTAAACATCATTTATCCTGATGATTATGGGGTTCATTTCTATTCCGTCACGATCTATGCTTCAGACGACTATATTGCTTCCAATCCCGAAATTGTCACACGTTTTCTCCGCGCTGCGCTTCAAGGCTGGACTTACGCGGTCGAAAACCCTCAGCCTATTGGGGAGATGGTCCCACTTTACGACTCCGATGCTGATCCAGCTTTCGAAACGGCCAGTATGACGGCTTACTTACCTTACATCAACACAGGCGAGAATTATATCGGGTGGATGCAACCGGAGGTATGGGCAGGTATGGTTGATACAATGCTTGAGCAGGGCGAAATATCTGCACCTTTGGATGTTGATGATCTCTACACTATGGAATTTCTCCAACAGATTTATGGAGAGAATACCCCATGATGCGCTCACTCTCACTGACACCAAAAGTAACCTTAACGTTTGTTGTTTTTGCAGCAGTTTTGTTAACCTCCGTCGGCCTACTGTCATACACTAGTGGACGCGATGCACTTGAGGAAGCGACTTTTTCCGATCTGCTCTCTGCAGCAGTTCAAAAGGAAGCTGCTTTTGAAACCTGGATTAATGAAGGTCAAACTCAGATTGCCAGTATTGCTCAATCACCGTTTTTGCAGGATACAGTGACAACTTTAAGAACCGCATCAGATCCTGTAATCGCCCAGAACGCGCATGACCAGATCGTTGCGGAGTTTGCTCCTGTAGTCGAGGGTAATCGGTTTGTGAATCTGGCAGTGTTAGAGCCTGTCTCTGGAAAAGTGATCGCTTCCACAGACCCCACCCAAGAAGGGACCTATAAAGAGGATCGACTCTATTTTATCAATGGTCAGGAGGGTCCCTATATCCAGAATGTGTATTTTTCTCTAGAGTGCCAATGTCCATCAATGGCTGCATCAGCGCCACTGCGATCACCCGAGGGTGAGTTGCTGGCGGTGGTTGTTGGAAAGCTTAATCTGGATAAGATGGGCGCGATCATTAATCTCAGTACGGGATTACATGACTCAACAGATGCTTATCTTGTAAACACTGCGAGCTTTTTAGTGACTCAGCCAGGGCTTCTTAGTGATCCAGCCGTACTCCAACGCGGTATTCGTACACAAGCCGCGCAACAATGTTTGGAAGGGAGTAGTGGCTCGATAGTAGGTGAGGATTATCGTGGTGTGCAAACCATGGCAGTTTACCGCTGGTTGCCCACTCGCGATCTTTGTCTGGTTGTCAAAGTTGACCAGTCGGAAGCACTACAACCGGTACAATCTTTCGGAAGAAGTCTGTTTTGGGTCAGTATGCTTGCGCTGGGGGTGGCCTCGATTGTAGCTGTTGGAATGGCGAATACCATCACAAGACCTATACGAGCCTTAAAAGACGGTGTGACTCGGTTTGGGCAGGGCGATTTCAACGTGCGGTTATCATCAACGGCTAAAGATGAACTGGGCGCTCTGGTGCGTGAATTTAATGCGATGGCAGACTCCATTGTTGAGAAAGACAGGCTTTTGCAGAACTATGCTAAAAACCTGGAACAACGTGTGAATGAGCGCACTACGCAACTTACTTTTTTGGCAGAGGCGAGTCGCAGATTATCCGAATCGTTCGATTACGAAGAACGGCTCAAACAGGTGGCACAACTAACGGTGCCGCAGATTGCTGACTGGTGCAGCATCGATATTCTTGATGATGAGGGGTTGTTGCAGCGGTTGGCTGTGGTCCATACAGACCCCAAAAAAGTGGAGTACGCATATGAACTCCAACGCCGCTATCCATCTGATCCATCCGCGCCAAGCGGGGCCTATAACATTTTACGAACTGGTCAATCAGAGTTTTATCCCGAAATTACAGACGAAATGCTGATTGCGGCTGCTCCTGATGAAGAAA